>CALIIP010000122.1 GCA_938018045.1 uncultured Flavobacteriaceae bacterium | reverse complement strand
CTATATTAAATGTTCGCCTACCGTTTTTAAAAGCATCAAAAGAAACAGCAATTCCGTCCATAGAAACTCTATTAAATGGTGGAAAATCTCTATCTGCAAGAATATCTTCTTTTAAAACGCTACCTAAAGAATCGGCAAAATCAACTTCTTCCACACCGTAATTTTGAGTATGGTTTAGAATAATTTCTAGTGCTTTATGTGTAGTTGTTAGTTTGATCGTTTATTTATTTTTTGTTGAGATTCTTCACTTCGTTCAGAATGACATTATCAAATTATTATATTGGTCAATTATCACATTAAACCTATCCTCCTATAGTTGACATACTTTCAGAAACATTTGATTTTCGCTGTTTTTCAGCAACAAATCCATCTTTAGGCTTCTTTGCTACGATTGATAAAAACATCTTCTTTAAATCATCATTACTTGCTCCTTCTCTAATAAAATCACGGATATTGAAAACACCATCGTCAAACAAACAGTTCTTAAACATACCTGTTGAAGTTATTCGAATTCTATTGCAATCATCACAAATAGTTCGTGTAAAAGCAGGAATAATTCCGAAGGTTCCTGTGTAATTATCTATCTTAAAATTACGTGATGTTGATGATTTACCATCAACCAATTTCGTCAACGTTTTGTAATTATCTTCAATCTCTTTGATGATTCTATTATAGTTCCAAACCTCTTTTACTTCTTTCTGACCAACACCATTAAACGGCATTTCTTCGATAAATCGAACAGCAATATTTTTGTGTTTTGTCAATTCTACAAAATCAATAATTTCATCTGTATTAATTCCAGATTGAACAACAATATTCAGTTTTAAATTGATACTGCTTTTCTCAAGTATTTCAAGTGTTTCGTAAACATCATCAAAGACATCTCTACGCGTAATTTCTGCAAATTTATCTTTCTTTAAACTATCAATACTCAAGTTTATAGACTTCACTTTCAATTGCTCAATCTTTTCTATATGTTTACTAATCAAAACACCATTTGTAGTGATATTTATCTCGTCTAGCAAATCATTAAAATCTAACATTTCTAAAAAATCTACAAACCCTTTTCTCACAAATGGCTCTCCTCCTGTTAATCGAACTTTATTAACGCCCAATTCACTTAAAACACGTGTGATTCTGTACATTTCTTTGAAAGTCAACAATTCTTTACGATCTACAATATCAATGCCATGAGCAGGCATACAATATTGACAACGCAAGTTACAACGATCGGTAACTGCCAATCGCAAATACGAAATTTGCCGTCCAAAACTATCTGTTAATTTACTCATTTAAATGGTTCTAAATCTGGGTGTCTTATATGTTGTTTAGCATCTAATGAAGAGAATATATCTCCAGAATAATGTTTTCCCAAAATCTTTTTAAAATTAGTTTTTAATTCGGGAAACTCATTAATAAAATCTTGAAAATCATATGCATCAGATTTATCAATAAAATTTTTCATAATTTGTATTGATGCAAATGTAACTGTCGCATTATATTTGCCATCAGCATTGTATTTGTTTGCAAAATCTTGTAATTGAGAACTGTATTTCTCAAAAGCGATTTCATGCCCATACTTTTTCACATAGATCCAAGCTAAACGCAAATGTGCCTCATGACTAAACCATAATGGCCTAAACTCAAGTTTTTCAAATTTCACTTCGAACTCTTCATCTGAAATTTTCCAGTGTTTCTCCAATATCCAAATAATTTATATTACAGTTTTTGAAATATAATCCAAAATTATCTTTGCTGCTCCTGTATTTTGTGAAATAAATTTTTTCGTGATTTTGCCTTTTTTCGTTCTATCGTCAGCATCAGTAAATAATTCTTTTAATTGACTATTAAACTCTTCTTTGGTATATACTACAAAACATCCACCTTGATTTACCAAATCTACCGCTTCTTTAAACTTATCATATTTTGGACCGATAATAATTGGAACTCCAAAAGTTGCAGGTTCTAAAACATTATGAAGTCCAGTTTCAAAACCTCCACCAACATAAGCGATATCAGCATAACTATAAATCTTAGTTAAGATTCCAATTGTATCAATAATAAAAACTTGTGCATCTTTTAAATTTCGATGCTCTTTTTCTGAAAATAAAACTGTTTTTTTATTGATGCTATTCTGTAATTCATTTATCTCTTTAGGATTGATGTTGTGAGGCGCAATAATAAATTTTTCATTTGTAGAAGCCTTATCATTTATATAATCTACGATTAATTCTTCATCTTCTTTCCAAGTACTTCCTGCAACAAAAGTTAATTGATTTTGTTTAAATTCTTCAATGAAGTTAAGTGAATTGTCTTGTTTTGTGATTTCAGAAACGCGGTCAAAACGTGTATCGCCACTAACTGTTACTTGTTGAATTCCTATAGAAGCCAATAACTTTTCAGAATTTACATCCTGAACAAAAAAGTGAGAAAATGTCTTTAACGATTTTCGCATCCAAAAACCAATAGGCTTGAAAAATATTTGCGCTTTTCTAAAAATCCCTGAAACCAAAATGGTTTCGATCTTTTTACTTTTTAGTTCGTTTAAAATGTTTGGCCAAAATTCATACTTCACAAAAATCGCCATATCTGGATGTACTAATTCTATGAATTTTCGAGCATTTGATTTCGTATCTAAAGGTAAATAGCAAATAAGGTCTGCTTCTTTATAATTTTTCTGAACTTCATATCCAGATGGAGAGAAAAAAGTCAACACAATCTTATGCGAATTATATTTCGCCTTAATCTTTTCAATAATAGGTCTTCCTTGTTCGAATTCACCTAAAGATGCACAATGTATCCAAATTGTTTTATCACTTTTAGAAATATTTTCTTCTAACTTTTGAAATGTGTTTTTTCTTCCATCAACAAAAAGTTTAATTTTTTTATTAAACAAGGCTATCACTCGAAGAAAAAATCGAGTTATGATAATGATGCAATTATATATAAAATACATACATCAAAAATACAAAATTCATTTGCTTTATGGTACAATAATTGTGAGTGTAATAAAATGAAAAAAATCTTACTGATACTAACTGCAATCTCAATTTATTCTTGTATTCCATTAAGAATTGCACCTGATATTAAAGAAGATAAGATAATGGTTGCTAAAAAATTTAAGAAAAAACTTCCTAATTCTTACTCATATATATTTGAAGACCGAAAGGATGCAGATGAGTTCTACACTTATTATAATACAAAGTTTAACATTGAGAGTGATGTTGATGGTGCAATCTTTAATATTGATGGAACAGATTTTTACCTTACATTTTATGAAAGCGAAATACCAACAAAAACGGTCAATCTAGTTCCTATTGCAACTGATTTAGTTTTAAAATCTAAAGATGTTGGCCCTATATCAGCCGAACATCATATAACAAGAAATGGAAAGTGGTTTATCGTATTGACAGTTTCTGATATTAAATCAAAAGACTGTTTACATCCAGATTTTGTACTTCAACCAAAAATTGTAAGTTACCTAAAAGCATTGCGAGAAGAATATTTATATACACATAATTACGAAACCCTAAAACTCCTAAAAAAATAAAACTCCCAAGCTTTCACTTGGGAGTTTATATAATTTATACTCTTATTTCTTAAGCCTCGAAAGGTACTATAGAAACGTAAGATCTATTGTTTCTTTTCTTTGTGAATTTCACAAGACCATCAACCTTGGCATGTAATGTGTGGTCTTTTCCCATATATACATTTTCACCTGGATTGTGAGTTGTTCCTCTTTGACGAATAATGATATTTCCTGCAATTGCAGCTTGTCCACCAAATATTTTAACTCCTAAACGTTTCGATTCTGACTCTCTACCGTTTTTCGAACTTCCGACTCCTTTTTTATGTGCCATTTTATTTCGTTTTTATAGGTTATAAACTTTTAGACTATTTTTCAACGCCTCCGTCAAGTCTATCTTGTAATTCTTTTAATTCATCCCACTTACCTTCTGAAGCCAAACCTGCTTGTTTTGGCCAAGTAGTAGTTACTAAATGTGATAATCTAGAACTTGCTTCCGTTAAGATTTCACTTAATTTTGCTGGATCAGCTTTTGCAACTTTAGCAAATGTATCTAATCCTGCATTAACCAATGCTTCTGCTGCTTTAGGTCCTGCTCCTTCAATTTTCTTTAAGTCATCTGCTTTTGAAGTTTTAACTTTCTTAGCAGCAACTTTTGCTTTTGCAGGTGCTTTTGTTTCTTTAGCCTTTACAACTTCTTTCTTAGGAGTTTCTTTTTTAGCAACTTCTTTTTTAGTAGATGCTGATTTTTTAGCTCCTGAAGCTACAATACTTTCAATTTGGATTTCAGTAAAAGACTGACGATGTCCGTTCTTTACTCTATATCCTTTTCTACGTTTCTTTTTGAAAACGATGACTTTATCACCTTTAAGGTGACTTAAGATTTTGGCAGTCACTGCTGCTCCTTCTATGGTTGGGGCGCCAATAGTTACTGTTCCGTTGTCAAGTAAAAGAACGTTATCAAAAGTAACTTTTGATCCTTCTTCTCCTTGTAAACGATGAACGAATACTTTTTGGTCTTTTGCAACTTTAAACTGCTGCCCTACCATCTCTACAATTGCGTACATAATGTTAAATTTTAATTTTCGCTTTGTTAAAAAATGAGTGCAAATATATTGCTTTTCAGCAAACTAACCTAAACTTTAAACAACAAATGTTTTATGAAAAAAATAACATAAGATTCAATCTAAAAAATTGTAACAAAACGGTAACTTTACATACTTATTATAAACATAACATTAAATATATTTTTATGAAAAACTATGCTATTTTATTTGCATGCATATTTATGCCTTTATTAGTGGTGAATGCACAGCAAGTGAATTTTGAAGAGTACGATCTTGATAATGGATTACACGTTATTTTACATCAAGATAATTCTGCTCCTGTTGTAACAGTTTCAACGTATTATCACGTTGGGTCAAAAGATGAAAATCCTGAACGAACAGGTTTTGCTCACTTTTTTGAGCACTTGCTTTTTGAAGAGTCTGTAAATATCCCAAAAGGTGAAAGAAGTAAAATTGTTGGATCGAATGGTGGTTCTGGAAATGCTACTACAGACCAAGACAGAACATATTATTATGAAAACCTACCTTCTAACCAATTGGCTCTTGGCCTATGGCTAGAAGCTGAACAAATGAGGCATCCTATTATTAGTCAAGTTGGTGTTGATACACAAAATGAAGTTGTAAAAGAAGAAAAAAGAATGCGAGTTGATAACTCTCCTTATGGTCAATGGGTTTCTGAAGTGTTTAAAAACCTATTCATAAAACATCCTTATAGATGGTCTCCAATTGGCTCTATGGAGCATTTAGACAACGCAACTTTAGAAGAATTTAGAGCGTTTCATAAAAAGTTTTATATCCCAAATAATGCAGTTTTAGTTGTTGCAGGTGATATCAATGTGAAAGAGTCTAAAAAAATGATTCAAAACTATTTTGGCAGTATTCCAAGAGGAGAAGAATTTGAGAGAGTTTCAATTAAGGAAGATCCTATTACTGAAACAATCAAAACTACTTTTGCTGAAGATCCAAACATTCAGATTCCTGCTGTATTTACAGTATACAGAACTCCTTCTGTAAAAGATAGAGATGCATATGTTTTTAATATGATTTCTTCAGTTTTATCTACTGGGAAAAGTTCTAGACTTTATAAAAAATTAGTTGATGAAAAGAAAAAAGCATTACAAGTTGCAGCATTTAACTATGCTCTTGAAGATTATGGTGCATATATCGTATTAGCACTTCCATTAGGTGATGTTACTTTAGATGAATTGGTTAAAGAAATGGATGAAGAAATTTTAAAACTTCAAACTGAATTGATATCAGAAAGAGATTATCAAAAATTACAAAACCAATTTGAAAATCAGTTTGTTAATTCAAACTCAAGTGTTTCTGGAATTGCAAGTTCATTATCTACTTATTATATGATACATGGCGACGCAAACCTTATCAATAGTGAAATTGAAATTTACAGATCAATTACTCGAGAAGAAATAAGAGATGTTGCAAAAAAGTATTTGAACCCAAATCAACGTCTTGAATTAGAATATTTACCTAAACCTAAAGAAACTGCAACAAATGAAAACTAAAATATTATATACTTTAATTGTATCGTTACTTATAATTGGATGTAAGTCAACTCAAGATACTACAGATACTAATTCGACAAAAACAGAAACTGTTTTTGATATAAATACACAACCAAAAGCTGGTCCTGCGCCAACTATAAATTTAGGAAAACCACAAACTTTTGAATTGTCAAATGGTTTAAAAGTAATGGTTGTTGAAAATCATAAATTGCCAAGAGTATCGGCAATCTTGACTATTGATAATGGCTCTATATTTGAAGGTGATAAAGCGGGAGTTTCATCATTAACAGGTAATGTACTAGGAAACGGAACAACTTCTATTTCTAAAGATGATTTTAATGAGGAAGTTGATTTTTTAGGAGCCAATGTTTCTTTTTCTAGTCAAGGAGCAAGTATGAATTCGTTGTCAAAATACTTTCCTAAAGTGTTAGGTTTAATGGCAGATGGAGCTTTGAATCCATTATTCCCTCAAGAAGATTTTGATAGTCAAAAAACTCAACTTTTAGAAGGTTTAAAATTTGGAGAGAATGATATTGCATCAATTGCCGGTCAAGTTCAGGGAGCATTAATGTATGGTAAAAATCATCCTAAAGGTGAATTTATAACTCCAGAAACTGCTGGAAATGTAACTTTAGATGATGTGAAATCGTTTTACAAGAAATATTATAATCCAAATAATGCATATTTAATTGTAATAGGAGATGTGAACTTTAACGAAGTTAAAACTTTAGCAACCTCTAAATTTAGTGGATGGAAAAAAGGAGAAGCAGTCAATTACACAATTCCTGAAGTTACAAATGTTGCTAAAACAGAAATTAACTTTATTGACATGTCAAGCGCAGTACAGTCTAATATTTCTATTTCCAACACTATTTCTCTAAAAAAATCGGATCCAGATTTTTATGCTGCATTATTGGCTAATAGAATTTTAGGTGGTGGTGGTGTTGCACGTTTATTTCAGAATTTAAGAGAGACAAACGGGTTTACTTATGGTGCATATTCTAATATAGGAAATGATCATGAAACTGCATCGAGATTTAGTGCATCTGCATTGGTTAGAAACACTGTTACTGACAGTGCCGTTGTTGAGTTTTTAAAAGAAATTAAACTAATTAAAAAAGAATTGGTAAGTGCTGAAGAATTAAAGATTGCAAAGGCATCATATGTAGGTTCTTTTGTTAGAGCATTAGAACAACCTGCAACGGCTGCTCAGTATGCGCTTAACATTGAAACTGAAAATTTACCAAAAGATTATTATGAAAATTATTTAAAGAACTTCAATGCAGTAACTCTAGAGCAAGTTAGAGATGCGGCAAATAAGTATTTTCAAGATGATAATCTTAGAGTTATTATTGTAGGTAAAGGTTCTGACGTAATTCCATCATTAGAAAAAATGGGGTTACCAATCAATTATTTTGATAAAGAAGGGAATTCTGTTGAAGCGCCAAGTGCAGCTCCAACTGTTTCTGCTGATGTCACGACTCAATCAATTCTTGACAAATACATTAGTGCAGTAGGCGGAAAAGAAAACGTGAAAGCAGTAAAAAGCATCTTTGTATCTGCTGATGTAACAATTACAGGAGTTCCATTTCCTCTAACTGCAGAAACAAAAGAAATGACTCCTAACAAATCATCTATGGAAATGAATGCAGCTGGAATGGGAACCCTAATGAAGCAAAAATTTAATGGAGAAAGCGGTTATATTGAACAACAGGGAATGAAAAAAGAGTTAACTGCTGAAGAAATTGCCGAAAAGAAAACTGAAACTACAATTTTTCCAGAGTTACACTATGACCTTTCAACACTATCAATCGAAGGTATTGAAAAAATAGATGGTGAAAATGCTTATAAAGTTAATGTTGATGGCGGAGATTCTTATAGATTTTATGATGTTAAAACTGGTTATTTAGTTAGAATTGAATCAAGTACTGAAATGCAAGGCCAAACTATTACAACCACTGTTAATTTTTCTGATTATACCAAAAGAGGAAATGTTATATTACCATCTACGCAATCTGTAATTTCAGGACCTCAGAATATTGTAATGAAAGCTACTGACATTAAGATTAATGAAGGTGTCACCAATGCAGACTTTGAATAAAATTTAGTCTTTTTTAAATATTAAAAAAACCGATACATTTACTTGTATCGGTTTTTTTAATATTACTTTTTTCTATTCGCAAGATAAACTCCCAAAAGGATGATTATTCCACCAAGAACTTGATAAATACTTAATTTTTCCCCATCCAAAACACCCCATAAAACTGCAACAATTGTCATCATGTATGTAACAGACGAAGCAAAAACTGGAGTTGAAATTTGGACTAGTTTGTTAAACATAACTTTAGCAATGGCAGTTCCAAAAATACATAACAGCAAAATATATCCTAAAGAAGTTATCATTTTAGGATTACTAAGAGTTGTTTCAGTAAAAAAATTAGTGAAAAATAATATAATAAGTGAAGGTAACATTATTGCAATAAAATTTCCAGCTGCAATTGCCATTGGCTTTTGTTCTTGCAAATGTTTTTTAATAATATTTACATTAAGAGCGTACATTATTGTTGCTAAAATAATAAAACCTGCATAAAAATAATTTTGATCCGGATTCAACTGTTTCCCACTTGCAATCAGAACACCTGTTCCTATAAAACCAATAATAACACCAAAAGTTTGACGTCTAGTAGTGGTGATTTTAAACAAAGCAAAACCAAACAAAACTGTGTTTAGTGGCACTAACGAATTTAATATTGAAGCAACAGAACTATCTACTTCAGTTTCAGCAAAAGCAAACAAAAAAGCGGGAAAAAACGTGCCTAACATTCCAGAAATAACAATCCATCTCCATTTATTTTTAGGTATTGTTCTTAAAGATTTATAACCAACAGCAATTAAAATTATTCCAGTAATTAGAACTCTTAGTGCTCCTAATTGTAATGGTGTAAGTCCAATTAATCCTTTTTTAATCAATATAAATGAACTTCCCCAAATAACAGAAAGGACTATAAGATAAAGCCATTTTTGTTGATTATTTTTCATTCTATCCGTTTAGTACAAAAGTCCAACAAATTATTCGGAAAACGATTTAATTCTATGTAATTTTGTTTCTTAATATTTACCTTTTATGAAAAAAATATTCAAACCTTTATTATTCATTTCATTTCTCTTTTTAGTTTTTTCATGTGAAAAAAAAGAAGAAATCAAAAAAATTGAAGTTTCAATTGAAGGAATGACATGTGAAATAGGCTGTGCCAAGCTTATTGAATCAAAAGTTTCTAAATTAGAAGGCGTTACAGTTTCTGATGTGAGTTTTGAAAAGAAAATAGGAGTTTTCACTTTTGATGCTTCCAAAATTTCATCCGAAGAAATTATAAAAAACATTAACGGAATTGCAGGAGGTGAATTATATAAAGTGACTGAAACCAAGATGGTTAATTAAAAAAAATAAAACTATTTTTTAATTAAAAAACGGTGTATAAATATATTATTCCGTTATATTTGCGAATTAACTAAAATAAAATAAAGATGAAATTATTAAAAGGAATTTTAACAATTGCACTAGTAAGTGTAATTGCTGTATCTTGTAAAGATGCAAAAAAAGATGTTGATACTGTTGTTGTAGATGGTGTTGAAGCTGTTGCAGATGATGCAGATGATGCTGCTGATGCTGCTGATGCTCATGCTGCTCATGCAGAAGATGGAAAATCAGCATGTAGTGCTGATTGCAAAACTAAATGTAGTGAAGATTGTACTACAGAAGATTGTTTAAAGTGTGCTGCAGTAAAGACAGCATGTGAAGCAAAGTGTGCTGCTAAAAAAGCAGGAACTGACTTGAAAGAAGGTGCTGAAAAAGTAGCTGGAGATGTAAAAGATGCAGTTGTTGATGGTGCAGAAAAAGTTGGAGAAAAAGTTGAAGAAGGTGCTAAAGATGCAAAAGATGCACTTAAGAAAGCAATAGATTAATTTACTTCTTTAAAAATTATTTATAAAAAGGCTTCCAAATTTGGAAGCCTTTTTTGTTGAATTCAATATCTTTGTATCGTATGAAGAGAAAATTTCCAAAGATTGTTAAAATTTGTTTATTCTCAGTCTACCTGATTTTTATTGCAGGTTCTATTGTGAGAATGACTGGATCTGGAATGGGCTGTCCAGATTGGCCTAAATGTTTTGGCTATTTAATTCCGCCAACAAATGAAAGTCAAATTTTGTGGCAAGCAAACAAATCATATACAAAAGGTGCTGCTATTGTTAAAAATGATACGCTATATATTGCTCAAAAAAGATTTGAAACACTTAACACTTTTAATCAAAAAAACTGGAAGCCATATACCAAACACACATACACAAAATTCAACGTATATCATACTTGGACAGAGTACATAAATAGATTAGCATCTGCTGTTTCTGGAGTCTGCTTTCTTTTTTTAATTGCTGTTTCTTTAAAATTTAGAAAAGAAAATAAATGGATTCCAATACTGTCTTTTGGCGCTTTTTTATTGATGCTTTTTGAGGCTTGGCTTGGAATGAAGGTCGTAGAATCTGTTCTAAACCCTTCAACAATTACTTTGCACATGGTTGCAGGTTTGATTATTATTGCCATTTTATTAGTCTTAATTTATATTACCAAAGACGATAAGAATATCAAGGAAAAAGACACCACTTTTACAAGGCTCTTATGGATTGCCACAATTTTTTCATTAATTCAAATTGCATTAGGAACACAAGTGAGACAATATGTAGATGAACAGGTGAAAATTTTAGGATTTGAAAACAAAAACTTGAGTTTACTTGCTCCTGAATTAAAGTTTTATATCCATCGATCTTTTACAATTGCAATTGTTTTGATTAATTTTTGGTTGTTTTATAGAAACGAACAATTAAAATTAGGACATACAAAAATAAATTGGATTTTATTTTTATTGGGTGTAGAAACCCTTACTGGAATTTTAATGTATTATGGCGAATTTCCTATGGGAACTCAAGCGATACATTTATTATTTGGTGTACTCTTATTTAGCATTCAGATTTATCTACTTATGGAATGTAGAAGTAAGAAGTAATTACTTCCACTCAACACTCTCCATCAAATTTTTGATGTCTTTTTCGATGTGATTTATTGCCGGAATAATAGAGTCGTAATTTGGCTTTACATCAAAATATAAAGTGCCATACAATACGTTTTTAACGCTATCTGTTGCGTGGAACTGAAGGTTTGACGCTACATCACCTTCTATATTAATTATCTTGCCATACACTTTACTTAGTTTGTTTTCATAAGGTTGCCCTATTCCGATTCCATCAGCTTTTACAGTATGCTCGAAAGTGAGTTTTTCTACTTCACGCAACACCTCATCTAAATTATCATTAACACGTCTATATGTAATATGTATTTTGGCTTTTAATTTCGGATAATTAATTTTCATCCAACAATTATTTTCAAATTCTACAGTTGAATTTTGCGATATCTGAAATGAATACGGACAATCACTTGCCACTTTTTGATACAAAGCCTCAGGATATTCTAACCTTAAAAATGCTTTAGGTTTTGGCAAAACATCTTCTGCGCAAGAATATAAAAAAACAAAAGGAATGATAAATAAGTAGTATTTAATCTTCATCATTCTCTATTTTATTGATCGTAACTTTTACTTGTTTGAGTCGGCGTTTTTCGACGGCTTCTACCTTAAACGTTAAATGTTGAAAGTTTATTACCTCCATTTTCTTTGGAAATTTTCCTGAGATTTCTAAAATAAATCCAGCAAGTGTCTCGGTTTCACCTTTTGCCTCTTCAAATAGTTCTTCATCAACTTCTATTACTTTAGAGAAATCTTTGATTGAAGTCTTACCTTCAAAAACGTAATTGTTTTCATCAATTTTAGAATACTTAATATCGTCTTCATCAAACTCGTCAGAAATATCACCAACAATCTCTTCGATAATATCTTCGAGTGTCACAATTCCACTAGTTCCACCATATTCATCAACAACTACAGCAAGATGAATTTTCTTTTCTTGAAACTCTTTTAAAAGATTATCTAACTTCTTGTTTTCTGGCACAAAAAAAGATTCTCTAATCAAACTTTGCCATTTAAAATTCGGCTTGTTTAAATGAGGCAACAAGTCTTTGGCATATAAAACACCTACAACTTTATCAATATTTTCGTGATAAACAGGATTTCTAGAGAATCCTTTATCAATAATTAATTTAAGTACATTTTCATAAGTTTCATCATCAGAAATTGCAAAAACATCTATTCGAGGTTTCATAATTTGTACAGTTTCTGTATTTCCGAAATTTACAATTCCTTCCAAAATCTTCTGTTCATCATCTGTCGTTGCATTGTTTGAAGTAAGTTCAAGCGCTTGTGACAGTTTTTCTACCGAAAAACTTGATTTTTTATGATCAAATTTACTTTCAATAAAATTTGTCAAACTTCTTAATGGTAAGTTTAAAGGTGTTAATATTATATTTAAAATATTGGTTGGCGAACTCATTAAAGTTGCAAACTTCATTGCATTTCTTGTTGCGTAAACTTTAGGTAATACTTCTCCGAACAAAAGAATCAAAAAGGTAACCAAACCGACTTCAATTAGAAATCGAACAGGTAATTCAAAAAAATATAGGTTTAAAGAATAGGTAAGATTTTTAAACAAATCTTCGCCTAAATAAGCAAAAACTAAGACTATCAAAATATTGATAAAATTATTTGAAATAAGAATGGTTGCTAATAATTTTTTAGGTCTATCTAATAACCTAACAACAAGTTTTTGTTTTTTTGAATTGGATTCAGAAACTTCACTTAAAGCAACTTTAGAAAGTGAGAAAAATGCAATTTCAGAACCAGAAATGAACGCAGAGCAAATCAATAAAACTAATAATACCACAATTTTCAATACAACTGCTGTACTAAATATTACTTGTGAAATAAATAATAAACTCGAGGGTTCTGGATCCAATTATACTATTTTTTAGTTATAAAATTAAAACGGTAAATCATCATTTTCTACCGTGTCATTTTTGCTTTCAACAGTTGGTGTTTGAGTTGGTTGAGAAGTCTTTGCGTCTAAATTTCTTTTGGTAGACAAGAATGTCATATCTACAACATGAATCTCTGTTGAATAGCGTTTTACGCCTCCATCACCTTCCCATTGACGAGTTTTTATGCGCCCTTCACAATATACTTTATCGCCTTTGGTCAAATATTTTTCGCAAATTTCTGCCAATTTATTTCTTACTACAACATTGTGCCACTCTGTAGTTGTAACTTTTTCTCCTGTTTTTTTATTTGTATATGAGTCATTTGTGGCGATTGGAAAACGTCCTATTGAATTCTTATCATCAAAATAGTGCATTTTCACTTCGTCTCCAAGATGTCCTATCAACATTACTTTGTTTAATGTTCCTGCCATGCTATAACTTATTTATACTTCAAAAGTACTAAAAATATCTGTTCGTGTGATAAAGTAATTGTGTTATTGTATTTTTACTTGATATTGTAAATTATTCTGACTGACAATAAGTATCTAACCAACAAATTCTAACTTAACATAAATGAGGAAACCCTTAAGTATACTCTTTTTTTTCTTTCTGATAAGTTCTCAGTTTTCTTTCTCACAAGAATGGAAAAACATGAAGGATTATCAAAAAACAACAGGAAATACAGTTTTAGAAAATGGTTGTTGGTTAAAAAAGGATCGAAAGCGAAATACAGAAACTTGGAAGTATGCAAACAAATTCAACATGACTTTAACTGATGGAAATCTAAAGTATAAAACAATCAGTCAGATACGGGATTTTTATTTTTGGCTTGATGGTGAATTCAAAAAACAAGAACATGAAATAAATACAGTTGGTGTTGTTGCGATTGTTGCAGATCAACTTTCAAATTTTGACAATTGGTTTATTCGCAAAATTATTGTTAGAAACAAAGAAGTGATTTGGTTTGGTAATGAAGGTTCAAATAAAGTTTTAGCCTATGCCTTTCCAATATTCCAAGAAATGTATAATTCTAAAAATATCTTAAAAGGTGAAAAAGCAAGAGAATGGGATTTAGAATACATGAAAAAAGAGCAATGCCAAATTGTAGAACCTTTATACAATCGACTGTCTGCAAAAGCAATAAAGAAACTAAAACGTATTGCAAAAGGTAAAGGGATTTTTAATCTTGGTATTAAAAACGAACTAAAATTTAAAGGTGATATTCTTGATTGTAACTCAAGAACTGAACATGCTTTTTTAAAGGTGCAGACTTATTATTTGAAGAAGATGTAAGGCTTTTAAGATTCTTAATTCATTCAGAATGACAATTGACTTTCTCAAATATTTTCACTAACTTTACATATCGGACGATATAATCTATTAAAACAGTATGATATCTTATCCATTACCTGCAAGCTAATATGAACCCAATTTCAAATTTAATTGATAAAATAAACAACCAACAACTTTGGGATAGAGAAATCGAATTAGAACGCAATGAATATTTAAAGGTTAAAGGAAGTATTGACACAAATATTTATTTGGTAAAAAGTGGAAGCTTAAGAATATTTGTAGTTGATGAATTCGAAGAACATACAATAAGATTTGGTTATAAGGACAATTTAATCGCCTCTCTAGATTCTTTTTTAAATGAAAAACCTTCAGACTTCTATATTCAAGCGTTAAAAAAAACTCATGTTAAAGTCATCAATAAGAAAAAGTATAAATCCTTCATCGAATCATCATCAGAAAATAAAGAAATATGGTTTTCTGTTTTAGAGAATTTCGTTTTGCAGCAAATGGAAAGAGAAAGAGATATTCTAACATCATCTCCTATTGAACGATATAAAAGAGTATTGGAACGAAGTCCTCAGCTATTTCAGGAAATACCAAATAAATATATTGCTTCGTATTTAAGAATGACACCTGAAACACTTTCTAGAATTAAAAAATCTTAATTTCAATCAATTTTTTTAAAAGATTATCTATTGACATTTGTAATAAAATAAATATGATGACATTAGCAACTGAAAAATTATTACAAAACTTATTAGAGATTACTCGTGAGAACTTAAACAGCGTAGAACAATTAAAAAAGCAATCTCTTGACTCCCTAAATTGGAAACTAAACTCTGAAAGTTGGAGTGCATTAGAATGCATCGAACATCTAAATAGGTATGGAGATTTCTATATTCCAGAAATAACAAACAAAATAAAAACTTCTAAATACAAGCATTCTGAAATTTTTAAAAGTAATTGGCTAGGTAAATATTTTAGCAAATCAGTTTCTTACAATGAGGATTTAAACAAAATGAAAACGTTTAAATCTATGAATCCTTTAAACTCAGAACTAGATATTCAAACACTACACAAATTTATAGATCAACAACATCAGATAATAGAGCTTTTAGATAAGTCCAAAAAAGTAAATTTAGACAAAACTAAAACAGCTATTTCAATTTCAAAATTGATTAAGTTAAGATTAGGAGACACATTTAGAGTATTAATATATCATAATGAAAGACATATCAAACAAGCAGAAAAAACATTAGTAAAAGCCAGCAGGTAACAACGTGTATAATTAATTACTCGTTCTATGCATACTCTGAAAATCCTACGGATTTCCCTCTGGTTCGTTTTCTTTTGCTAACTTAGTTCTTGCCAACGCAACTAACCATACACAAACACGATAATATAAAATTAAACAATACGCAATAACTATGCTTTAGTTTTTGTGTATTCTTCAATAAAAGTGTCAATCAATCTTGGAACAGGGAAATCATGTATCTTTTTCCAATCAATTTTCAAATCATTTTCACCACCGATTTCCACAACCCAAAAACGCGTATATAAATGTTGGTGTGATAATTTGTGTACGATTTCTTTTTGGTTGAATAATTTGACATCTAAAGTGTCATCAGTAAATAAATTTGTGAATATTTCGTGTGATAAAACAGCATCTTTATCTAGCGTAAACTCAGATTCAATTATCGGAAATTCATATAAGTTCTGCCAAATTCCTTTTCCTTCTCTTTTATTTAAAGTTGTTTTACCGTCTGTCGAGATTGGAACTAAATAATTAAAATATCGTTTTCTGACTTTTAATTTCTTCTCTTTTACAGGTAATTCTTTAATTTTTTTCTTTTGAAGTGCCAAACACTTATTGTTTAAAGGGCAAATTTCACAAGTTGGATTTTGTGGCTTACACATACGTGCACCAAACTCCATAATTGCTTGATTGTGTGTTGCTGGATCATTAACATCAATTAATTTTTGTGCCAATTCTTTGAAATATTTTATTCCTTTTGAAGAATTTATAGGCGTATCGATATCAAAAAAACGTGCCAATGTTCTGTATACATTTCCGTCAACAACTGCCGTTGGTTCTTCAAAACATATAGAAGCAATTGCAGATGCTGTATAGTCTCCAACACCTTTTAACTTTAAAATTTCTTTATATGTAAATGGGAAAACTCCATTTAATTCTTTCACAATATATTTTGCCGAAAAATGTAAGTTTCGAGCACGAGAATAATATCCCAATCCTTGCCAAAGTTTTAAAACTTCTTCTTCATCAGCATTAGAAAGATCAAAAACTGTTGGATAATGTTCTACAAATTTTAAATAATATGCCAAACCTTGGTCAACTCTTGTTTGTTGCAGTATAATTTCTGAAAGCCAGATATAATATGGATTGGTAGTTTTTCTCCACGGTAAATCCCTTTTATTTTCTAAATACCAGTCAATAAGAAAATTAGAGAATGTCATTATTATAAATTGAATACTACAAAAATACATCAATTACTACCTGAATTAACAAGCAATATCCTTTTAAATTTTAAGCATTTAACCTTTTGAAGTTGAATTTATTATACATATATTTGCACTCTTTAAAAATTTAGAACCTAATACTAAACAATATATAAAAATGACAAAAGCAGAAATCGTATCAAGTATTTCGGAGAAATCAGGAATTGAAAAAGGTGATGTTTTAGCAACAGTTGAGGCATTTATGGACGGTGTAAAAGACTCTTTAGAAAATGGTGAGAATGTTTACCTAAGAGGGTTTGGAAGTTTCATCATCAAGAAAAGAGCTGAAAAAACTGGAAGAAACATTTCTAAAAACACAACAATTAAAATTCCAGCTCACAATATTCCAGCATTTAAGCCTGCGAAAGTATTTGTAGAAGGAGTAAAGAAAAAAGTAGCTGTAAAATAATTTTACAGTATTTAACAATTTAAACATTAGAATAATATGCCAAGTGGTAAAAAAAGAAAAAGAGCCAAGATCGCTACGCACAAGCGTAAAAAGAGATCTAGAGCAAATAGACACAAAACTAAAAAGTAAGAAATTCTTACTTTTTAGTTTTTAAAAAACAAACGTTCTTTGAAAACGAAACTTCGCGTAACAGCAAGTTTCTACAGGTTAAAAACCTGTGAAAATTATTAACCAGTTTATATAATTATTATTATATAAACCTAAAACAAACTCAGAGTGAAGACAGAACTAATTATAAGATCGAGTTCCTCTGATATTGATTTTGCCTTATTAAAGGATGGTAGACTTATTGAATTAAATAAGGAAACGAATGATAATAAAATCTCTGTTGGAGATATTTTTCTTGCAAAAGCAGGAAAAACTCTAGCAGGATTAAACGCAGCATTTGTCAATGTAGGTTATCAAAAAGATGGCTTTTTACATTATCATGACTTAGGTGTGCAATCGTTATCTTTAACAAAATTCATTAAGGGAGTAAACACAGGCAAACAAAAAGATTTCACTTTAAAAAATTTCCATCTTGAAAAAGATATTGACAAGAATGGAAAAATCAATGATGTACTTAAAACAGGACAAGATTTATTGGTTCAAATTGTAAAAGAACCTATTTCTACCAAAGGACCTCGACTAAACGCCGAGCTTTCAATTGCTGGTAGATTTTTAGTTTTAGTTCCTTTTTCTAACAGAATTTCTGTGTCACAAAAAATCGCTGACCCAAAAGAAAAAGACAGACTAAAACGTTTAATGAAAAGTATTAAACCTAAAAACTTTGGAGTCATTGTTAGAACTGTTGCTCAAAACAAAAAAGTAGCAGATCTTGACAAAGATTTACAAAATTCTTTAGAAAGTTGGGTAAATATGTGCAAGCAAATCAAGCACTCAAAAGCACCAACAAAAGTTTTAAGCGAATTGAACAGAGCATCCTCTATATTGAGAGATGTATTTAATGATTCTTTCACCAACATTATTGTTGATGACAAAGTTCTTGCAGAAGAAATTAAAGATTATCTGCATGAGATTGCGCCAGAGAAAGAATCGATCGTGAAACTACACAAATCAAACATTCCGATTTTTGAAAAATATGGTATAGAACGCCAAATAAAAACATCGTTCGGAAAGACAGTTTCTATGAGTAAAGGAGCGTATTTGGTTATTGAGCATACAGAAGCTTTACACGTAATTGACGTGAATAGCGGTAACCGTTCAAACAAAGCCAAATCACAATCTGATACTGCCCTTGAAGTTAATATGATTTCGGCAACAGAAGTTGCTCGACAATTACAATTGCGAGATATGGGAGGAATTATAGTAGTTGATTTTATTGATATGCATAAAGCAGACGATAGAAAAAAACTCTATGATCACTTGAAAAAAGAAATGTCTTTTGACCGTACTAAACACAAGATTTTACCTCCAAGTAAATTTGGATTGATTCAAATAACTCGTCAAAGAGTAAGACCAGAAATGGTTATTAAGACGAGAGAACCAAACCCAAATCAAAATGGAGAAGTAGAAGCACCAATTGTGCTAGTCGAAAAAATGGAAACTGAACTTGACAGAGTGATGAGTTTCAAGGAGTATAAGAAGGTGACTTTAAATGTTCACCCTTTTATAGCCGCATACCTTAAACAAGGTTATCCATCTATACAAGTTAGATGGTTTATGAAGTACAAAAAGTGGATCAAAATTTTGCCTCGTGATGCTTACCAATACTTACAATATCGTTTTGAAAGACAAAAGGATAAAAAGTAGGACATTACACAATATCAAAGAAATAAAAAACCCAATTGCTTAGCAATTGGGTTTTTTTGTGTTTTAAATATTAAAACCAGTATCCTAAATTAAAGTACCAAAAATTATCTTTAGTATCTGGAGAATGTGTGTAGTTGAGTTCAATAGGCCCAAGAAAAGAATCAAAACCATAACCAATACCGTAACCAACTTTTGTGTCTTCAAAAATTCTACCATCGTTAAACAAATCATCATCTGCACGTGCAAGGTTTAAAGTTGACATTAAATAATGGTCATCTATATACTCATATCGAATTGCTAATGCCGATTTTAGAAAAGCACTACTAGATAATGATGAAAATTCATATCCTTGAAACGGAATAAAGGTATTGATATAATTTTCTCCATATCCGCCTAAATGATAGTCTAAAACTTCATTGTCATTATCACCTATTGTAATTCCTGCTTCAGAAGTTATGTGAAATGTCAGTTTATCAAAAAATGTATGTGCATATCCTACTTTTCCTTTCAGTTGAGAAAAAGATTCAAAATTATCATTATGATCTGATGATAATAAATACCATCGAAAATCTATATCAACAAATGTTCCTTCTTTTTGAAAATATTTTTTGTCGTAGGTATCAAATTTTAAATAAGAAATTGCATTAAAATAGCCTGACTTATCAAAATACGTTTTACCGTTATTTGATCCTGTAACCAATGTTTTTGTGAGTGCTTTTATGCGTTTATGCTCTGCTCCAACTCCAAACGCAAATCTTCTACTAAATACTGTTTGAAAATACAATTGATTTGTTAAATCAAGGTATTCTATATTAAGTCTATTTATGTTCAATCCATCTGTGAATAATTTTGTGTCGTAATCGAAAGTATTGAAACGAGATTTTAACCCAAAACTCCAATAGGAACCATTATCAATAAAATAATCTAAATTATAACGAATGTTATCTCCTAAAATAAAATCTAAAGAAAATATGTCGTTTTTACCAAGTACGTGTTTTGAAGTAATATTCCCTAAAACACCTGTTTTATATAAGTTGTCATAATGCGCAGAGAATTTTACATGTGTAGAAATTTCATCTTGTTTTAATTTTAATTTAATTATACTACCATCTTCTTCTTCGTCTATTTCATATTGTACGCTTGTGAAATTTCCAGTTGCAGTAAGATTGTTAATTCCTTCAACAAAATCTGGAAAAGTAATGGTTTCTCCATTTTCAATTTTCATTTTTCCTTTTACGTATGTTCTCGTATAATCAACGATTCCTTCTATTTCAATTTTTTTAACTTTAATTTTTTGTGGATTTTCTTTCTTGATTATTGACTTACGTTTCCCTGATTGTTGTCCTGCAATTGCTACAAATTGATCAAATTGTAATCTTGCAGCATCTTCACCTACTTTTACTATTTCTGCTAATTTATCGAAAGACGTAACTTCATAATTATCAATATTAGGATGAATATACAAATCTGTTTTTTCTATTTTTTCTTCATGAGTTCCATACATCTGGAAACTAATAATTTGATTCAATATTTTTAAAGCAGAGTTCATCTCTTCTTTAGTATCATAATCGTCTTTTAAATCAATTGCTATAATAATATCTGCGCCCATTTCTATGACTTCATCAACAGGGAAATTATTCACAATTCCACCATCAGCAAGTAATTTACCGTCAATTTCTACTGGCTCTAAAAGTGTTGGGAAAGCACCACTTGCTTGAACTGCTCTTGGTAAAAAACCATTATTTAATAGCACTTGCTTTCCAGTTTCAAGATCTGTAGCAATACAGAAAAATGGTATTGGAAGTTTATTAAAATCTCTAATTGTATCTACGTGTTGTAATAATTTAGAAGTTAGATTTAGTACATTTTGCCCTTTAGATAGCGCTTTAGGTAAACCTACTTTCCACTTTTTTACAGGAAGGGTGATTGCGTATTTTTCACCATCTTGTTTTTCATAAAAAGGTTTTGATTTTCTTGGAATTTGATCTTGCATAATCTTATCAAAATCAAATGTTCGTATTAATGAGTCAATTTCTTTGGCGTTATAACCAGACGCATACATTGCGCCGACAATTGCTCCCATACTTGTACCTCCAATATAATCAACGCGTACTCCGGCCTCTTCGAGTACTTTTAAGATTCCTACATGAGCAAATCCTTTTGCGCCACCTCCAGATAGCACCAAACCAACTTTAAGATCCTTTTGAACGGTATCGTTATTTCTGATTGTATCATTTTCTTGCGAAAAAACAATCACTGTAGTAAAAAACAATAAAATGGTTAGCAATTTATTCATTGGTTCTTCTTATTCTTCTTATTTGACGATTAATTATTCAAATCGTTACATCTTCAACTTATTTATTATGATAGTAATTATACACTTTGGTTGCGCGAGAATCACCAATAATTTCGATTAATTCTTTTTTTGAAGCTTCGATTACTCTTTTAGTTGAACGAAAATGTTGTAACAATGTTATAATTGTTTGTTGACCAACACCATCAATTTGTTCTAATTCTGTTTCAATTGCGGCTTTACTTCGTTTATTTCTGTGATGTGTAATTCCAAAACGGTGTGCTTCATTACGCAATTGTTGAATAATTTTTAAAGATTCAGATTTCTTATCCAAATATAAAGGAATTGGATCATTAGGAAAATAAATTTCTTCCAATCTTTTTGCAATTCCAATAATAGCAATTTTATTTCGCAATCCTAAGTCATCCAAACTCTTCAATGCAGATGATAATTGCCCTTTTCCGCCATCAATCACAATTAACTGAGGTAATTGTTGCTTCTCTTCCATCAACCTCTTATATCGACGATATACAACCTCTTCCATCGATGCAAAATCATCTGGCCCTTCAACTGTTTTTATATTAAAATTTCGGTACTCTTTCTTACTAGGTTTTCCGTTTCTAAAAACTACACAAGCTGCAACAGGATGTGTTCCTTGAATATTAGAATTATCAAAACATTCTATATGTCTAGGCTCGGAAGATAAACGTATATCTTTTTGCATTTGCGCCATAATTCTATTTGTATGACGATCTGGATCTACAATTTTTATCTGTTTAAACTGTTCTTGTCTATAATATTTTGCATTTCGAAGTGAGAGTTCAACGATTCGCTTTTTATCTCCAAGTTTTGGAATTGTTACTTTTACATGATCTCCTAAATCAACTTTAAAAGGAACATAGATTTCTTTAGATTGAGAATGGAATCGTTGTCTAATTTCTATAATTGTTAATTCTAGTAACTCTTTATCTGTTTCATCCAATTTCTTTTTAATTTCTGATGTATGTGATTGCACAATAGAACCATTCATAATCTTAAAAAAATTAACGTAGCCATAACTCTCATCAGAAATAATAGAAAACACATCAACATTGTTTATTGACGGATTTACAATCGTAGATTTTACTTGATAATTTGCCAAGTTATCAATCTTATCTTTAATTTTTTGTGCTTTTTCAAACTCCATTTCATCTGCATAAAAGTGCATTAAATCTGTAAAGGCTTGAAGTGCGTCTTTAAAGTTTCCTTTTATAATTTGACGAATTGCTTTAATATCTTCGTTATAATCTTCTTCTGTTTGCAAATCTTCACAAGGTGCTTTACAGTTACCTAAATGAAATTCTAAACACTTCTTATATTTATTAGTTTCAATGTTTTTTTCGCTTAAAAAAAAGTTGCAAGTTCGTATTTGATATAGTTCTTTTATCAAATCGAGTAAAGCTCTCACCGTTTTAAACGAAGTGTAAGGCCCAAAATATTCTGAACCATCTTTAATGACTCTACGTGTAGAAAATATTCTCGGAAAACGCTCTTTTTTTAGGCAAATAAAAGGATATGTTTTATCGTCTTTTAGTAAAACATTGTATCGAGGTTGGTACTTTTTTATAAGATTGTTTTCAAGCAACAATGCATCTGTTTCTGTATCAACAACAATATGTTTGATACTCACAATCTTTTTTACAAGTACTTTTGTTTTTCCGTTTTCATGATTTTTGTTGAAATAGGAAGCGACTCTCTTTTTTAAATTTTTGGCTTTACCAACATAGAGAATTTTATCATCTTTATCAAAATACTGATACACTCCAGGATTTGTTGGGAGTGTTTTTACCTGTATTTCTAAAGGAGTCATTTGCATACTTCAAAATTATGCAAAAAACGTCTAATTATTGTGGATGCGTTGAATTGTTTATTTGTTTATTTGGAGGATTAATTCAGAAGTTAATAATCACGCGTCACTTAGAGTGTTTTATTGAAGTGATAACGAAAATAAAATGTGTCGAGAAATAATTTTTCATTAACGACTGTTCTCGATACAATTTTTCTTCCTGTTGTCTGAAAAATCACTCAAACTGACGGTTAACTCAATTTTCTTGTTGCACTTCTTCTTTAGGAAAAACTCTTTTATTGAACACCAATAAAATTCCAACTCCACAAGAAATAGCAAAGTCTGCTACGTTAAAAATTGCGTTAAAAAAAGTAAAAGTACTTCCGCCAACAAAAGGTATCCAAGAAGG
>CALIIP010000121.1 GCA_938018045.1 uncultured Flavobacteriaceae bacterium | reverse complement strand
GATTTTAGAAATGAATTTCCTAATTTAATTTCACAATCAGATTATAAAGAGGCACTCAAATTCCATAGAAAAATAGAATTGGGACATCACAGTAAACTTGGGATTCTAGTTTATAGTATTTCATATTTTTTATTGTATTTTGACCTATATTTTTTGAAATACCCATTGATGCGAATTAAAAAATATTTTAATAAGCGATAGTATAGATATATGAGTTTTAAAATAGCTATAGTTTCTCCTGTATATAACGATTGGCAAAGTTTTCAGTCTCTAGTAAATGACCTCAATAGCGTCTCTAAAAAAGACGGTTTTGTAATTGAACATATTGTAGCTGTTAACGATGGGTCTAGTGAGTCTTATGAGGATTATCAATTTAAAGGAGATGTGCCTATTTCGGTCGTTGATCTTAATAATAATGTTGGACACCAACGTGCAATTTCTATAGGCTTATCTTATGCTGATGATCATTTCAAGGACGTAGATTGCTTTGTGGTTATGGATAGTGATGGAGAAGATAGACCAGAAGATATTGCTAAAATATTAAAAAAAATAGAGGACACCAATCGGAAATCTATTGTCTTTGCAAAACGTGAAAAACGTAGTGAAGGACTTATGTTTAAACTGTTTTATCGTTTATATAAAACCTCATTTTATTGGTTAACAAATCAAAAGTTAGAATTTGGAAATTTTAGCGCAATACCTCGAAATTTATTAAGTAGAGTGACTAGTATACCAGAGTTGTGGAATCATTATTCTGGAGCCATTATGAAATCTAAAATCCCTTATCAATCTGTAGGTACAGATAGAGGACATAGATATCATGGTGAGTCAAAAATGAATTTTCAAAATTTAGTACTGCATGGCTTGAGTTCAATTTCAATCTATTTAGATATTGTTTCTGTACGGTTGTTATTTGTATCATTTATTTTTACAATTATAACCGTGTTATCTTTAGGAGTTGTAGTTGGGTTAACTTTTTTTACAGATTTAACCATTCCTGGTTGGCCTTCAATAGTTGGGTTGAGCCTATTAAATATTTTGGCAATTGTTATTTTGACAACATTTTTAATTCTTTTGTTTCAGCTTAATCAAAAAACAACGATCAAATTATCGCCAAAAAATTATTATAAAGATTTTATATTATCAGTAATACAAATTCATTCATGAGCATTGAAAGTCAATATATTGGTAATGAATTAGAACTATTCTCTCATGCAAAAAATTGGAAAAATTATTGGGAGAAAAAAGTAGTTCCATTTCTAGGAAATAACGTCTTAGAAGTAGGAGCTGGATTAGGGACTAATACAAATGATTTACTCTCTTTAATGCCATCAATAGAAAATTGGGTATGTATAGAGCCAGATGTCGCATTGTCTAAAGATATTTATTCTAATGTTGATGAAAAATACCACTCCAAAATTTCTGTGGAGACTTCTTATTTAGCAGACTATAAGCCAAACATAAAATTTGATAGTATTCTATATATTGATGTTATTGAGCATATTGAGGATGATTCTTCAGAAATCAATCTAGCTAAAACCTTTTTGAAAGATGGAGGTCATCTTATTATTTTGGTGCCAGCTCATAATTTTTTGTTTTCAGATTTTGATAAAGCCATTGGACATTTCCGAAGGTATAATAAGAAAATGCTCAAAAACACTGTAGGAACAGATCTTAAACTAGATAAATTGATGTATCTAGATTCTGTTGGAATGTGTGCGTCTATGGTTAATAAATTATTTTTAAAACAAAGCTATCCTACTATCAAACAAATTAAATTTTGGGATAATTATATTGTTAAAACCTCATTTGTTGGAGATGCGCTTTTAGCACACCAACTAGGTAAATCATTGCTTGGTATATGGAAAAAATAGTTTTTAGAATAAGCGATTATTTATTTAATCTTAAATTATTGTCCTACCTAGAGGCAGTGAATAAAGTCGTATTGGTTGCCTTTATTCTATGTGCTGGATATCTTACATTTTCGTTAAACGGAAATGAAGAGCAGTACATGACCTACGCAAAACAATTCATGAATCCAGATTGGATTTCCTCTAGTTATTTAAATGAATTTGCAGGTACACGAGTGCTCTACCAATATATTGTTGGGTTTTTTTTAGAATATTTTAGTTTTGAAACTGTACGTTTTGCAGGTGTTTTTATACTCTCTGTGTTATTTGCATTTCCCTTATCTAAGATATACAGTCATTTAAATTTTAGCAATACGCAAATACTATTGCAACTGCCTGTTCTATTCCTTCTAAACCAATCTATGTTTGCAGGTTCTTGGATGATGTTGTCTCTAGAGCCAAAATGCTTTTCTTACATTTTTGTGTTGTACGCGATACTCTCATATCTAAAATCCAATTTTAAGAGAATGATATTTTTCTTAATTATAGCGACGTATTTTCACGTGTTAGTTGGTGGCTATGTGTTTGTGTTTTTAATGGCTTCGGTGTTCTTTTTTGATAAAAGCAAACCGCTTAAGTTTTACGGAATTCTTGCAGGTGTTTACGCACTTGCTCTTTTACCTTTTATATTGTATTTAAAAGCAGCAGTTGCTGGAAATGTTGATTATTCGCCATCTCCAGATTGGATATATTCTTATTTTAGAAGTCCACATCATGTTGGTCTTTTTAGAGATTTAAGTTATTTCTACTCCAAGCATTTTTATGGTGTTTTATTTGCGATTATAGCTTTAGTTTTTAGCTTAGGGTTTTTTAAATACAACAAAGATAAAGTATTGCTCAAACTTAATAATTTTGTATTATTATCTTTAGTTGGTGTCTTATTAGCTGTGGTTATTGCTTTTTTTGATAAACAAGGAACGTTTTTAAAATACTATCCATTTCGTATTAACACGACAACAACATTTGTATTTACATTATTGATTGCACAATTTGTGTTTGACAATTTAAAAGACGAAACATTAAAATTAGTCAAATCATTAACGGTAATGGTTGCATTTCTTTTTTTACTAAAATTGGCTATGGCAAATGCTATTGAAAGTAAAAATTATTTAAAAACTAACGCAACAAGTAGTCTCTCAGAAATGTGTAATTTCATAAAAGACAATACCAGTAAAGACGCTGTTATATTTACTCAATTATCAGATTTGTCTTTAAATCGTAAGATGGAACGTGATTTGTTCGTGGTATATAAGTTCATACCAGCTCAAATGAGCGCAATTCCTGAATGGTATGAGCGCGAACTCTTCAAACGAAAAGTGGCCAAAGATTTTAAACTTTTGAACACTAGAAAAGAGAGTTATAAAATTGATTACGTTTTATCTCAAAAAAAATTGAATGCTGAGAATCTAAAATTATTCAATTCTAATAAAGATTATTATTTGTATACAGTTAAATCACTTGAGTAATTGCAAACTATAAAAACAAATATAATACCATCCAAAGCAATATTTGCTAAAGTTGATGTGCCTCATGATTTAAATCTAGAAGCTATTTGTGTGTTTTGCGCCATTGGTTTTTT
>CALIIP010000120.1 GCA_938018045.1 uncultured Flavobacteriaceae bacterium | reverse complement strand
AAAGAAATTAAAAAAAGGATTTGGATGGTTTGTGTTAATCATGGGAATCTATATAATTATTAAAGAACTTACGAAGTAATTGATAAAGTTTATATATTAAATTTAAAAAAGAATTAGATGAAAATTGAACAAATATATACAGGATGCTTGGCACAAGGTGCATATTATATTGAAAGTAAAGGTGAAGTTGCAATTATCGATCCGTTAAGAGAAACGAAACCATATATAGAGAGAGCAGCAAAGAACAATGCCAAAATTAAATATATTTTTGAAACTCACTTTCATGCAGATTTTGTTAGCGGACATGTAAGTTTAGCAAAACAAACAGGAGCAACTATTGTTTTTGGGCCGTTAGCCAAAACTTCTTTTAAATCTACAATTGCTGAAGATGGACAAGAATTTAAAATTGGAAATATTACAATTATTGCATTGCACACTCCTGGACATACAATGGAGAGCACAACCTATTTGTTACGAGATGAAGAGGGGAAAGATCATGCTATTTTTAGTGGTGATACCTTGTTTTTAGGTGATGTTGGAAGACCAGATTTAGCACAAAAAGGTGCAGATATGACGCAAGAAGATTTAGCAGGAATACTATTTAATAGTCTGAGAACTAAAATAATGCCGTTATCAGATGATATTATTGTTTATCCAGCACATGGAGCAGGATCTGCTTGTGGTAAAAACTTAAGCAAAGAAACTGTAGGAAACCTTGGTGAGCAAAAAAGAACTAATTATGCACTTCGCGCAGATATGACCAAAGAAGAATTTGTTAAAGAAGTAACAGACGGGTTGTTACCGCCGCCACAATATTTCCCGTTAAATGTGAAGATGAATAAAGAAGGATATGAAGAAATGAGTACTGTTATTGAAAGAGG
Source organism: uncultured Flavobacteriaceae bacterium (assembly GCA_938018045.1). Taxonomy (GTDB): domain Bacteria; phylum Bacteroidota; class Bacteroidia; order Flavobacteriales; family Flavobacteriaceae; genus Urechidicola. The sequence goes on along the minus strand of CALIIP010000120.1, from coordinate 8,052 downwards.
AACTCATGCTTTATCACCTAATGATTTTGAAAAAGCAGCAAATGAAACAGACGCTATAATTCTTGATGTAAGACATCAAAATGATTTTGTCAAAGGACATATTCCTCGCTCAATATTTATTGGAATCGATGGAGGTTTTGCTCCATGGGTTGGTGCTATGATTGGTGATGTAAAACAATCAATTTTATTAGTGACTCCTGAAGGAAGAGAAGAAGAGACTATAACAAGATTATCTAGAGTAGGATTTGACAATACTTTGGGATATTTAAAAGGGAGTTTTGCTGCTTGGAATAATGAAGGAAAAGAAATAGATACATTGAAGTCAATTTCAGCAGAAGAATTTAAAACAATTTTAAATGATGATACACATGTTGTAGATGTTCGTAAGGATGGAGAATATCAAGCGGCACATATCAATAATGCGCATCATATTTCTTTAGATTATATAAACAATCAATTAGATGAATTTCCAGAAGACAAACCATTTTATGTTCATTGTGCAGGGGGTTATCGTTCTGTGATTGCAGCATCAATATTGAAAAGTAGAGGTATTCACAATTTGGTAGATATTGCTGGAGGCTTTGGAGCAATAAAAAAAGTAGGAATCCCTGTGACAGACTTTATTTGTCCATCAACAATTAAATAAAAAATCAATAATATGAATTGGATATTTGAACCTTGGCCATGGTATATTTCAGGTCCAATGATCGCTTTTATAATGCTTTTACTACTATTGGTAGGTAAAAGATTCGGAATGTCTTCAAACTTGCGGACAATTTGTACGATGTGTGGAGCAGGAAAAAAAGCAGACTTTTTTAAGTTTGATTGGAAATCTCAGCGTTGGGGATTAGTAGTAATTATAGGTGCGGCAATAGGAGGATATATTGGCGCGAATTTTTTATCAAATGATATTGCCGTTGCCATAAATCCTACAACTATTGAAAACTTAAATGCACTAGGTTTTGAAAGCGCAGGGAAAGCATATTTACCAACAGAATTGTTTGACAATTCAGTATTCTCCGATTTTAAAGGGTTGTTGTTGTTGATAATTGGAGGTTTATTTGTCGGTTTTGGTGCACGTTATGCTGGAGGCTGTACTTCTGGTCATGCAATCTCAGGATTGAGTAATCTTCAATTACCATCATTAATTGCAGTTATCGGTTTTTTTGCTGGCGGATTATTAATGATTCACGTTTTATTTCCTTTAATATTCTAAAAAATGAGAACACTTATATATTTACTTATCGGAATTCTTTTCGGAATCACAATGTTTAAATCAGAAGCCGCTTCATGGTTTCGTATTTATGAAATGTTCCAATTTCAATCTTTTCATATGTATGGAATCATTGGTTCAGCACTTGGATTAGGAATCATAATAACACAAGCTATCAAAAGATTTAATATCAAATCTATTTATGGCGAAAAAATAGAATTTCAACCAAAAGATAAAGCATTTAAAAGATATATGTTTGGCGGAATCCTCTTCGGATTAGGTTGGGCGCTTGCAGGTGCTTGTCCAGGGCCAATGTATACCTTAATTGGTGTAGGTTATTTGCCAGTACTTGTTGTGCTTATTGCCGCTATTTTTGGAACTTTTTTATATGGATTGTTAAAAGATAAATTACCTCACTAATTACTTTGTATAAATAATAATCAACTGACATTTATCATATTTATTAATAAAAGTTAATCATAACTTTGATTCTTAAATATGATATATATGAAAAAAATTATTGTACCAATAGATTTCTCAAAGCATTCAGATTATGCATTAGAAACTGCTGCTGTTTTAGCGAAAAAAAATAATTCAGAACTTTTAGTTTTGCACATGTTAGAATTGTCAAGCGCAATTTTGACAAGAGATGGCAATTCAATACAAACTGAAACAGTATTCTTTTTAAAACTAGCAGAGAAGAAGTTTAAAGAATTTTTAGACAAACCTTTTTTAGAAGGAATTAAAGTAACTCCAATTGTAAAACATTTTAAAGTATTTAGTGAAGTGAGTGATGTCGCAAGAGAGCATGACGCTGATTTAATAGTCATGGGATCTCATGGAGTAAGTGGTTTAAAAGAGATATTTGTCGGTTCAAATACAGAAAAAGTTGTAAGACATTCTGATGTTCCAGTATTGGTAGTCAAACAGAACCCTATTTTAACAGATTTTGATAGCGTAGTATTTGCATGTGATTTCTCTGATGAAATTATAGGAGCATACAAAAAGGCTTTGAAAATGTTAAATGGTTTAGGAGCAAAAATGTATTTGTTGCATGTTAATTTACCAAACGAGAAGTTTAAAAGTTCTACTGAAATTGAACAAAAAGCTGCGGCGTTTTTAGAAAAAACCGAAGGCAATTTGAATAAAATGGATGAGATTATTTATGTAAGTGATTATTCAGTTGAAAGAGGAATATTAAATTACGCAAATCTTATTGGAGCAGATCTAATAGCAGTTGTTACACATGGTAGAAAAGGTTTGATACACTTTATTGATGGAAGTGTTTCTGAAGACGTAGCAAATCACTCTACATTACCAGTTATGACCTTTAAAATATAAATTTAGTTTACTTATCATAATTAACTTTAATAGTAGAGAAATCAAGTTTAACTTAATTTTTCTACTATTTTTTTATATCTTGCTATCTACATATGATAGAATTTATATTGAATAATGAAGTTATTAAAGCTCCAGAAAATGGAGGGATGACTTTGCTTGATTTTATTCGAGAAAATAAGCGATTAAAAGGAACTAAAATTGGTTGCCGAGAAGGTGATTGTGGTGCTTGTACTATTTTAGTTGGTGTTTTAAATGGCGACAATGTCTCATATCAAAGTATAACATCTTGTATATCTCCTTTAGGGAATGCTCATGGAAAGCATATAGTTACTGTAGAGGGAATTAATCTTCCAAATACTCTGAATACTGTCCAACAATCAATGACAGATAATTTTGCAACGCAATGCGGTTTTTGTACTCCTGGATTTATAGTGTCAATGACAGGTTTTTCTTTAGATAATAATAAAATTTTAGGTTCTTGTAATGATGCAATTAGTGGAAATATTTGTCGATGCACAGGTTATAAATCTATAGAAAAAGCAGGTTTTGAAATTGAAGAAAAACTAAAACAGAAAGATAATAACCAGCAAATAAAATGGCTGATTAAAGAAGGTTTTATTCCAAATTATTTTGAAACGATTCCAGAAAAATTAAGAGCGTTAAATTTGTCACCTCGAGCGCGTCATCTCGAGCGGAGTCGAGAGGCGAGAGGTCAAAAAGGAACAATTGTTGCAAATGGTACAGATTTATATGTACGTTATGCAGATAAATTATCAGAAGAAAAAGTAAATTTAATTGCTGATGAAAATTATTTAAAAGGAATTGATTTTTCAAATGATATTTTTACGATTGGAGTCAATACAACTGTTACAGAATTGTTGGAAAACGAACATTTGAGAAAAAATATTCCGAATTTAAAATCTTTTTTAAAATTAGTTTCTTCAGAACAGATAAGAAACATGGGAACTTTAGGAGGAAATTTCGTGAATGCTTCTCCAATTGGTGACATGTCTATCTTCTTTTTAGCATTGAATTCGACAATAACTATTCAAAATAAAAATGGAACTGAACGCACAATTCCGTTTCAAGAATTTCATTTAGATTATAAAAAATATGACTTAAAAGAAAGTGAAGTTTTGAAGTCAATTTCATTTTCTATTATTGATAAAAATGAACAATTTAATTTTGAGAAGGTATCAAAACGAACACACTTAGATATTGCGACTGTGAATTCTGCAGCAAGAATATCAGAAAAAAATGGCGTTATTTCAAATGCCCATTTTTCTCTTGGAGGAGTTGCTGCCATTCCTAAATATTTATATAAGACGAATAAATTTTTAAAAGATGAACTAATAGTTTCTGAAACAATCCATTTAGCAGAAAAAGTAATGCAATCTGAAATCTCACCAATTAGTGATGTTCGAGGAACTTCGGATTATAAAAGATTATTAGCGAGACAATTGTTCTTTGCTCATTTTATTAAGCTGTTTCCGAATGATGTTGAACTCCACAAAATGATTTCGCTATGAAAAATATAGACAGTTTTACACATGTTCGTGGCGAATCTTTATTTGTAGATGATTTAATGATTCGGCAAGATGCATTAATTGGTTTATGCTACGATTCGCCAAAAGCACATGGAAAGATAATTTCTGTAGATTATTCTAAAGCTGAAGCACTAGAAGGTGTTGAAAGAATATTTACGTATAAAGATGTTTTAGGTGAAAATCAAATTGGCGGAATTATTCCTGACGAACCACTTTGGGCAGAAGATGAGGTTCATTTTTGGGGACAACCAATAGCTTTTATAGTTGCAAAAACGGAAGCGATTGCTAAAAAAGCAAGAGCATTAATCAACATAGAAATTGAAGAATTACCAGTTATAACAACTGCCAAAGAGGCTAAAGAAAAAGGTAGTTTTATAAATGCTCCGCGTTCTTTTAGTTTAGGAAACACAAATGATTCATTTTCAAATTGTGAGTATGTTTTTGAAGGAGAAACTTTTTCTAACGGACAAGAACATTTATATCTCGAGACACAAGGTTGTTATGTTGTGCCTCAAGAAAATGGAAGTATTAAAATTACGTCTTCAACACAAGGACCAACTCAAGTTCAGAAAACTGCGGCAAAAGTATTGGGAATTCCGATGCATAAGGTTGAGGTTGATGTAATACGTCTTGGTGGAGGTTTTGGAGGGAAAGAAGATCAAGCGACACCTTGGGCTGTGATGGCAGCAGTTGCTGTTCAGCATTTAAATAAGCCTGTCAAATATATGTTGAATCGACATGATGATTTACGAATGACAGGGAAACGTCATCCATATTCATCATTTTTTAAAATCGGATTGACTAAAGATTTGAAAATTAAAGCATTTGAAGTCGAATTTCTACAAAATTCTGGTGCAGCGGCAGATTTATCTCCAGCAATTGCGGAACGAACATTATTCCACGCAACCAATAGTTATTTTGTTCCGAATGTGAAGACAACAGTTTATAGTTGCAAAACAAATTTACCTCCAAATACTGCATTTCGAGGTTTTGGTGGACCACAAGGAATGTTTGTCATAGAATGTGCTATCGCGAAGGCTGCAGATGAAATTGGTGTTGATAGAAAAGAGATTCAAGAAGTAAATTTATTGGCTGAAAATGATGAATTTTCTTACGGACAAATTGCCAATGAAGTACAAGCAAAAAAATCTTGGTTTACAGCCAAAGAAAAATTTCAATTAGAAAAATTAGAACAAGAAGTGTCTGATTTTAATGATAAAAATATTCATTTCAAAAAAGGAATTTCACTAATGCCAATTGCATTCGGAATTTCATTTACCAATACTCCAATGAATCATGCAAGAGCGTTAATTCATATATATCAAGACGGAAGTGTAGGCGTTTCAACTGGCGCAGTTGAAATGGGACAAAGTGTAAATACCAAGATGTTGCAGGTTGCTCAAGATGTTTTAGGTATTTCTGCTGATAAAGTAAAATTGGAGACTACCAACACAACACGTGTTGCAAATACATCACCTTCTGCTGCGAGCTCTACTGCCGATTTAAATGGAAAAGCAGTTGAAATGGCCTGTAATTCATTAATTGATAGGTTAAAAGTTGTTGCATCGAAATTACTTTCTTCAGAAGAAAAGAACCTTAGTTTTAAAGATGATTTTGTTTTTAATGATGATAAAAAAACGGATGTAACTTGGAATGCAGTCATTGCGCAAGCGATGTTAGAAAGAGTTGCCTTGTCTGAAAACGCACATTATGCGACTCCAATTATCCATTTTGATAAGAGTAAAGAAAAAGGACATCCATTTGCATATCATGTTTATGGAACAGCAATTACAATAGTTACCGTTGATTGTTTAAGAGGGATTTATGAAATAGATGCTGTGAAAATTGTCCATGATTTTGGAAAATCAATGAACTTAGGAATAGATATTGGTCAAGTTGAAGGTGCTTTAGCACAAGGAATCGGTTGGATGACAATGGAAGAAATTTCCTATGGAAAAGACGGGAGATTATTGTCAAATGCGCTTTCTACATATAAAGTTCCAGATATCTTTTCTGCTCCAAAGATTGTAGAAACCATTCCGCTTGAAACAGAAGGGAATGACATGGCTATTCAGAAATCAAAAGCAGTAGGTGAGCCGCCATTAATGTATGGAATTGGTGCTTATTTCGCTATAGAACAAGCAGTGAAGGCTTTTAATAAAAATTACAAACCAAGATATCATGCTCCATTTACACCAGAAAAAGTGTTGATGGGATTGTATGAGAAATAAAGTATATAAAACTGCAATACACAAAACAAAATATTTTAAGAGGCGCACTTATTTACAGTGCTGGAGATTTAATTGCCTCATTATTTTTAGATGAATTCTCTTGGATTCGTTTACTCGGAATGATGCTAATTGGCGCAACAGTTTACGCATTTGAAATTCCAAACTATTTTGCTTGGATAGATAAGAAAACGAGCTCGATTTCTGGAATAAAAAAAACGCTTGCAAAAACTGGTTTGGCAATTTTATATTTTAATCCGTTGTGGATTTTTAGGCATTTGGCTTTTATAAAATTGTTTACAGGAAATTATGATCAAATAAATATAAGTTTAATGCAAATAGCAATCTTATCTTTTGTAGTAAACATCCCTATTTCTTTTATTGCTAATTATCTGATTCAGAATAAAATAAAACTAAATTGGCGTTTTTTGGCAAGTGCAATTTTTTCCGCATTGATGGCGATTTATTATGCTTTAAGTGAAACTATTTTTAAATAACCTCTCGATTCCGCTCGAGCGGAGTCGAGGCATAATTTATAGAACAATTATTAATGAAATTCTGGCAACACATATTAACTAAACTTCAAGATTCTCAAAGAGTATATCTATTGGTAGTTGTTGAAAATTCAGGCAGTTCTCCTGGAAGACAAGGCTTTAAAATGTTGGTTGCGGAAGATGGTTTTATTTTAGGATCAATTGGTGGTGGAGTCATGGAATTTTCATTGGTAGATGAGGTTAAAGAACTTTTACAAACCGAAAATCCACCGAGTTTCATAAAAAAACAAATCCATCGAGGAAAAATTAAAGATGGTTCTGGTATGATTTGTTCTGGCGAACAAACGGTTGCTTTTAATCTATTGAATTCTGATAACATTTCTTTAATTGAAAGTATTCTTGAAACGCTAGAAAATGAAAATACTGGAGTTGTAAGTCTGTCGTCAAACGGAATTCAGTTTTCTCAAAAAGCACTTAAAAATAAGTTTGAGTATGAAATAAATTCAAGCGAAGATTGGCAGTACAATGAGCAAATTGGTTTTAAAGAAACAATTTATATAGTTGGTGGAGGTCATGTAGGTTTGGCAACTTCAAAATTGTTTAATTCACTTGGATTTTATGTTGTTGTGTTTGATAATCGAGAGCATTTAAACACATTTGAAGAGAATGAGTATGCACATAAAAAAACGTTGATTTCCTATAATGATATTGAGAAACACATCAAACAAGGTAGTAGTAATTATGTCGCTATTATGACTAATAAATATACTGATGATAAATTAGTCTTGACTAAAATCATCAGAAGCAATTATAAGTTTATAGGTGTTTTAGGAAGCAAAGCAAAACTGAAAACAATGCGAGAAGTAATGGGTAATGAAGGATTTTCTAATGAAGAATTGGACAGTGTTTACGCTCCAATTGGTCTTTCAATATATAGTCAAACTCCAGAGGAAATTGCTGTTAGTATTGCCGCGCAAATCATCCAAATAAAAAACGGAATAAATTAATATTCCGTTCTGTTTACTTTAGTTTCCCATTCGTTAAATACTTCAACAGCTTTGTCTTGTGATATTTGAACAAACTTAATCTGTCTGTCTCCCATTTCTTTATCTAACTCTTCATAAATAAATTGATCATCAAAATCAATCTTGGCCGCGTCTACTTTGTCACAAGCATAAAAAACAGCTTTTGGTCTTGCCCAATAAATTGCTCCTAAGCACATAGGGCAA
>CALIIP010000119.1 GCA_938018045.1 uncultured Flavobacteriaceae bacterium | reverse complement strand
TTTTAGAAGAATATACTTTTTTAGAAGCAGCTTTACCCATTAACTCTATTTGCATTAATTCCATCTCAACCTTTAATTCAATTTTTGAGTTTGAATCAGCATCTTTTATTACAACTTTTTTTGATTCTAACCCTAAAGAACTAAAAACTAAAACATCTCCTTTTTTAAGCATTTTTGGAAATTTAAAATCACCATTTTTATCGGTTGCTGTTCCTGTTTTTGTTCCTTTTAAAATAACACTAACTGCATCTAAAGGACCAGTTTCATTATAAACATTTCCTTGAACAGTTATGCTGTTTTCTTGTTTTGTTAAAGGAGTTCCTGAATTTTGTGCTTGTAATGTGCTTAGCGAAAAAAGCGCTATACAGATAACACTTAGTTTGCTCCAGAATTTAATTTTTTTTCTTTGATTTTTCATAATATGTATATTTAATAGTTAAACTTTGATCAAATTTATATGTTTATAAGATATTTTAAAATCACAAATGAGTGAATGATACATTTCATTGAGTGAAGTAGTATTTTTGATTGGTTTATAGAAAGAACTTATATATAATTTATTATTTCAACGATTCTTTAAATTTTAAAACTCTTTGATATGAGGTTTCAATTCGTTCTTCAGTAATTTTACCATTTTCAATCATTTTTTTAATTTTTACGATCACATCTTCAGGAACTATTTCTAGATGTTTTGCAATATTGTTTGAGAACATCAAAATGTCAACTCCAGCATTTATACACATTTCTATCGCATCTTCAAAACCATAATGATCGCTAATTGCTTTCATATGCATGTCATCAGAAATAATAATACCTTTAAAACCCATTTGTTCTCTTAAAAGTCCTGTCATAACTTTTTTTGACAATGTTGCTGGAAGTAAAGAATCATCTAAGTTGTGATTTACAATATGTGCAGTCATAATCGCATCAACTTTATTTTCTGTTATAAGTCTCTCGTAAGGAATTAACTCTTCAATCTTCCAATATTTACTAACATCTGTAACATCTAAATGTGAATCTTTTTGCGAATTTCCATGCCCTGGAAAATGCTTTAAAACAGTTTTTACATTAAAATATCGATGGCTTTCAATGACTTGTCTACTATGTTTAATAATTATTTCAGTATCATTAGAAAAACAACGTTCCATTTTTCCTAAAGGAGGACTTGACGGATTGTGAAAGTCTAAAACTGGCGCATAATTTACATTGATTCCTGTTAAATATAAATTATGGGCTATTATATCGCTGTAATGTTTTGTGGAATCTAAATCGTTAGTGTTTCCTAAATAATATGCAGAAACTGTTTTTGGAAAACCATATTTTATTTTCAATCTATTTACTTTTCCACCTTCTTCATCAATGCTGACAAGTAGTGGAGTTTTAGAAGCGTCTTTAAATTTCTTGATGAGTTTTTTCAGGTTGCTTTTTGATGAATCTTTAGCAATATTTTTCTCGTAAATCAATATTCCTCCTAGTTTATTGGCTTGAACTGATTTTAAAAACTTGTTGTTTTTATCTATAGTTTTACTACTGCCAATTCCAAACAGTAATAATTGTCCAATTTTCTCATCAATAGAAATTTTTGAAATGCTATCTTTATTTTCAGCTTTTTGAGTGTTCGTTTGAGCATTCAAAGACGAGAAAATAAAAAGGATTATTAAAGGAATTGATTTCAATTTCATAAGTTTTCTAGTGTAATTTGCTTTTAAACAAAAATACCGTTTTAAAATTAGAAAATCAAGATACAAAAAAACCGTTATACATTTCTGTAAAACGGTTTGATCTATTTGTAGAAAAAATCTAGATTATTTCATCAATTAGTTACGCTGTTTAATTTTATAAGTTTGTTTTCGTTTGCAGTATTTTATAAAATACTGAACAAAAACCTTCTTATTTTATTAGTTCATAACTACGTTTAATAAACGCTGTCAACTCTTCACCGTGTAATAGGTTTTGAGATAACTTTGCCAAATCAAATGTTTGCTTGATAAGGCGTTCTTGTTTTTTTACAGTTTTTGTGTTTAAAATCTCACTAACTAACTCATTGTTAGTGTTTACGACTAAATTGTACATGTCTGGAAAATTACCCATTCCCATCATTCCACCACCGCCAGACGCTTGCATTTCTTTCATTCTACGCATAAATTCTGGTTGCGTAATGATAAAAGGATTTGCTGTTGAATCCATCGCTTCTAATTGAATTGTATACGTTTCTTTAGGAATGTTTGACTCCAAAACAGTTTTTAAATTCGTTTGTTCTTCATCAGATAGTTTAGAGATTTTTACATCATCTTTTTTGATTAAATTATCAATATGATCACCATCTACACGTACAAAAGAAACATTCTCTTTACTTGATTCCATTTTTTGAATCAAGTGAGAAACAATAGGAGAATCTAATAATAATACTTCGTAGCCTTTATCTTTTGCGGCTTGGATATAACTGTGTTGTGAATTCTTGTCAGATGCATATAAAATAACAGTTTTGCCATCTTTGTCAGTTTGGTTGTCTTTGATTTTCTCAATCAATTCATCCCAAATAAAATACTCATCATTTATAGTTGGATACAATGCAAATTTCTCTGATTTTTCAAAGAATTTATCTTCAGATAGCATTCCGTATTCAATAATGATTTTTATGTCTTGCCATTTCTCTTCAAATGCTTTTCTATCATTTTTGAAAAGACTTGCCAGTTTATCAGCAACTTTACGAGTGATGTATGACGAAATCTTTTTTACTGCGCCATCAGCCTGTAAATAACTACGAGAGACATTTAACGGAATGTCTGGAGAATCAATAACTCCACGTAGCATTTGTAAAAAGTCAGGAACAATTCCTTCAACATTGTCAGTTACAAATACCTGATTTTGATACAATTGTATCTTGTCTTTTTGTGGATCTATATTCTTACTAATCTTAGGAAAATATAAAATTCCAGTCAAGTTAAAAGGGTAATCAACATTCAAATGAATATTAAATAAAGGCTCTTCAAACTGCGTTGGATATAATTCGCGATAGAAAGATTTATAATCTTTATCTTCCAATTCGCTCGGTTGTTTTGTCCAAGCAGGATTTGGATTGTTGATGATATCATCAACAGTAATCATTTTTTGAGGTTCAGTTGTTTCCTTGCCGTCTTTATCTTTAGAAGTTTTTGGAGTATGCTTTGGATCGTTTATTTCTTTTGTTCCAAACTTTATTGGAATAGGCATAAACTTATTATACTTTGATAATAATCCTTTGATTTTAAATTCATCTAAAAACTCTACAGAATCTTCACCTACATGTAAAACGATTTCAGTTCCTCTTTCTAATCTGTCAGTATCTTCAAGTGTATATTGCGGACTTCCATCACATTCCCAACGAACTGCCTGAGAATCTTCTTTAAAAGATTTTGTGAAAATTTCGACACGTTCTGCTACCATAAATGCAGAATAGAATCCAAGGCCAAAATGACCGATGATTCCGGTATCAGCATCTTTGTACTTTTCTACAAATTCTTCTGCTCCAGAAAATGCTACTTGATTGATGTATTTTTCAACTTCATCAGCAGTCATACCAACACCTTGATCAATAATTCTAATTTCTTTTTTGTCTTTATCAACCTTAATCTCAATCATTGGATTGCCAATATCACCTTTTGCTTCACCAAGAGTTGAAAGATGTTTTAGTTTTAAAGTTGCATCAGTTGCGTTTGATATTAATTCACGTAAAAAGATTTCATGATCAGAATACAAGAATTTTTTTATAATAGGAAAAATATTTTCTGCTGTTACATTAATGTTTCCAGTTGCCATATTGTTTTTGTTTTTTAGTTTTTATATAAATAGACTAGTCAATAAAAATACCAAAGATTGATTTGTGACAAGATGACAGTTATTGCGAATTATGAAATAAAAGTTATCTGTTTGTAATTATTTAGTAAATTTGAGTTTCAAAAGACTTATAAAAAAATAGTATATGTATAACTCAAAAATAACTGGATTAGGATTTTATGTTCCTGAAAATGTAGTGACCAATGATGATTTATCTGAATGGATGGAAACTAATGATGAATGGATTCAGGAAAGAACAGGGATAAAAGAACGTAGATGGATAGACCCAAAAACAGGTGACACAACATCTGTAATGGGAGCGAAAGCAGCAAGAATTGCTATTGAACGTGCTGGTTTAACGAAAGATGATATTGACTTTATAGTATTTGCAACTTTAAGTCCAGATATGTATTTTCCTGGAGGTGGAGTTCAAATTCAAGATATGCTAGATATGCCAACAATTGGAGCATTAGACGTAAGGAATCAATGTTCAGGATTTATTTATTCGATGTCTGTAGCAGATCAGTTTATAAAAACTGGAATGTATAAGAATATTTTGGTAATTGGAGCTGAAAATCATTCAGGTGGATTAGAAAGATCAACAAGAGGTAGAGGTGTTACTGTAATTTTTGGTGACGGAGCAGGAGCAGCAGTTTTATCAAGAAGTGAAGAAAAAGGAAAAGGAATCTTGTCTTCTCATTTACATTCTGAAGGAAAACACGCCAAAGAATTGGTATTAGAAGGTCCGTCAACACAACGTTGGGTTCCAGAAATATTAGAAAACAATGATCCAGATGATGTTTCTTATTATCCGCATATGAATGGACAGTTTGTTTTTAAACATGCAATTGGTCGATTTTCTGAGGCTATAATTGAAGGTTTAGAAGCAAACAATTTAGAAAAGGAAGATATTGATATGTTAATTCCGCATCAAGCGAATTTAAGGATAGCACAATTTATTCAAAAGAAATTTAGGTTGGATGACGACAAAGTATATAATAATATCATGAAATATGGTAATACAACTGCAGCATCAGTTATTATTGCGTTGACCGAAGCATGGGAAAAAGGAAAAATTAAAGACAATGATTTGGTTGTTTTAGCAGCCTTTGGAAGTGGCTTTACTTGGGGAAGCGTAATTATCCGTTGGTAATATAAAATAGGAAGGCTTCATATCATGATGATATAAAGCCTTCCAAATCAACTTAACTAAAACTAAGTTTAAAGGAAGTTTTTGCTTCCTAGATATGTTTTAAATATTTAAAGAGTAATTAATTCTCTTACTGCAAATGTATGATGATATGACGACACGTAAACTATAATGTTACGGACGTTAACACATCTTTAACATCACTTTAACAATAAGAAGAAAATTAATGAGTGTTGTTAAGGATTTATATTTCGAAAGTTTTTCCTTCAACAGCTAGTTCAGTATTTAGAAACACTTCTTGAGCCTCAGTTTTGAAAGCCTCTTTATCCTTATATCTACTTGAATAATGACCAATTATCATCTTGTCAACGTTGGCAAGTTTGGCAATCTTTGCAGCTTCTAGAGCAGTGCTATGCTTCGTAATTTTCGCAAGGTCTTTTTTATCCTCAAGAAATGTAGTTTCGTGGTATAATAAATCTACATTTTTTATAATAGGAACAATATCTTCCTTATAAGAAGTATCACTACAAAAAGCGTAACTCAATGGTTTTGTTGGGTCTAATGTTAAATTTTTATTCGGAATTATTTCTCCGTTTTCTAATTTATAATCTTTTCCGTTTTTAAGATTTTGATAATCACAAATTTCAATTTCAGGATATTTATTAATTACTGATATATTCAACTTTCGTTCACCAATTTTCTCTCTAAATAAAAACCCATTTGTGTAAATACGATGCGATAAAGGAATCGTGTGAACAGTTACTTTTTTATCTTCATAGATCAATTCACTTTCTTTAGATTCAAGTTCATGAAACTCGATAGGATACCCTGCAAAAGATTCTGACAATCGTAGTTGAGTTACTATAAATTCTTTGATACCTTTTGGTCCATAAACATGTAGTTTGGTGTCTCTATTTAGTAGTCTAAATGTTGAGATTAAACCAATCAAACCAAATACATGATCGCCATGTAAATGAGAAATAAAAATATGTTTGATTTTAGAAAATTTTACTTTGTATTTTCTAAGTTGTACTTGAGTACCTTCGCCACAATCTATTAAAAAATGGCTATTTTGAATTTCAAGAACTTGTGATGTTGGATGCGCAGATTCGCGCGGAGTAGCACTATGACACCCAAGAATAGTTAACTTTAAACTCATCTAATCACGAGCCTTTTAGAAATAATTTCTTCGTCTGTTTGTATTGAATAAATATAAATTCCAGAGACCAAACCATCTCTATAAAAAGGAATGCTATTATTTCCCTTTTTTGAATCAAATGTAAAATTATAAACAGTTTTTCCGAGTAAGTTTTTAACGGTCAATATTACTTCTTGACTCTTAGAGTTGTAAAACGAAATTTTGGTATTACTTGTAAACGGATTTGGAGATGAGGTTACTTTTGAAATTGTTTTTTCATCGTCAATTATCTTTGTTTGCTGAGCAAACGCAGAAGCGGAAATAAAAATAAATGCTATCAAAAGTAATTTTTTCATCAATAAGTAATATTTTTTAAAAATCCATTAGATCACGCTCAATTGCATCCATTTCTAGAGTATCTAGCGCTTCTATCATTGTAGGAACAACATTTATTTCGTCTGGAACGTTGTCAATATTTATTCCTGTAACTATTAATACAAATGACGTGCCATTTTCGCGTTTATCAGTTGCTACATCCAAAAATAAAGAAATTTCAGAAGCGGCTATGTTAAAATTTTCAGAAAAATTAATGACAATATGATTGTCTTTGAGTGAAGCTATTTCTTGAGTAAGTACTTTGTGAAAGTCTGATGTAGAATCTTCTGTTGGAGTTATTACTATATATGTTTCTTTGTCAGTAATTTGCATTGTTATCTTTTAATTTGTTGCGCCAATAAATAAATAATTGCCATTCTGATAGCAACACCATTTTCTACTTGATTTAAAATGATAGATTGATCGGAGTCTGCAACATCACTTGTGATTTCAACGCCTCTATTTATTGGTCCTGGATGCATAATAACAATTTTCTTGCCAAGACTGTCTAATATTTGTTTATTAATACCAAATAGTTGCGTGTATTCTCTTGTTGAAGGGAAATAACTAACATCCATACGTTCATGTTGTACGCGCAATACATTTGCAACATCACACCATTCTAGAGCTTTTTTAAGGTTAGTTTCAACAGTTACTCCCAAACTTGCAATATGTTTTGGAATCAAGGTTGTAGGTCCACAAACCTTTACTTCAGCACCTTGAAGTTTTAGCGCAAATATGTTGGAAAGCGCAACTCTTGAATGTAAAATATCACCAACAATTACTACTTTTTTGCCTTTTACAGTTCCTAGTTTTTCTCTGATAGAGTAGGAGTCCAATAAGGCTTGTGTTGGATGTTCATGCGTTCCATCTCCTGCATTAATTATTTTTGCATCAACGTGTTGAGATAAGAAAACTCCTGCGCCAACATTTGGGTGGCGCATCACAATAATATCAACTTTCATTGATAGAATATTGTTTACAGTATCTATAAGTGTTTCTCCTTTTTTTACTGATGATTGGCTTGCAGAAAAGTTAATAATATCTGCAGACAATCTTTTTTCTGCCAATTCAAAAGAGAGTTTTGTACGTGTACTGTTTTCGAAAAATAAATTGGCAATCGTAATATCTCTTAGCGAAGGAACTTTTTTAATTGGTCTGTTTAAAACTTCTTTAAAATGATCTGCAGTTTGAAAAATCAACTCAATATCATTTTTATTAAGATATTTTATTCCGAGTAAATGTTGCACACTTAACTGACTCATTTTAATCGTTTTTAATTAAATAGATGATATCTTTTCCTTCTTGCTCTTTCCATTGAACTTTTACTTTTTCATTATTGATAACATCAATTTGTCGTCCTCTATAATTTGGCTGAATAGGTAAATGACGGCTAAATCTTCTGTCTATCAACACTAAAAGTTCAATTTTATTAGGTCTTCCAAATGATTGAATTGCCGATAATGCAGCATTTATACTTCGTCCAGAATACAGCACATCATCAATAAAGACAACGTTTTTATTTTCTACGATGAAATCTATATTGGTTTTGTTTGCTTCAAGAGGTTCGTCTCTTCGGCGGAAATCATCGCGGTAAAAAGTAATGTCTAGGTTTCCAGATTTTATATCCTTGATTTTATACTCGTTTCTTAAAATGGCTGTTAACCTATCAGCAAGAAAAGTCCCTCGAGGTTGCAAGCCAATGAGAACGGTATTAGAAAAATCGTTGTGTTTTTCGATTAACTGGCATGCCAATCGATGTAAAATTATATGAATTTCAGTTGAGTTAAGTAATATTTTCTGATTCATAAGAGTTTCCAAAGCCTTGTTTGGAGTACAAATATACGCAGAACTCATTTAAACTTTTTCTATTTGCTAAAAAAAAATTCTTTTTAAGTTCTATTTCGCTTTTTTATCGCTTTGTAGCGATGCTATAAAGTTCAAAAAAACCTTTATATAACTTGAAAATTTCTAATTTTCGGATCAACACAAAAAGTGTAGATA
Source organism: uncultured Flavobacteriaceae bacterium (assembly GCA_938018045.1). Classification (GTDB taxonomy): domain Bacteria; phylum Bacteroidota; class Bacteroidia; order Flavobacteriales; family Flavobacteriaceae; genus Urechidicola. The sequence continues at coordinate 3,852 of CALIIP010000119.1, read as the reverse complement.
CCTTCATTGTTAATTAAATTGTTAAAAACAAATCAATTATTTATTTAAAAAGAAAACAACTTGCTGTACATTTAAAATATTGAAATAAGCCTATGCAACAAAACTTCAATAAGAATAATAAACTGTCTCTTTCGAAATTCGAATCAATGCTGAAGACCAATAGTGTCTACTTTTTTGATGCAACAGAATTTGAAGGAATCATACATTATTATTTAGATATTGGACGTCCATCGTTGGCAGATAAAGCAATTAAATTAGGTTTAGAACAGCATCCTTCATCTACAAGTTTAAAATTATTGCTTGCCGAATTGTATATTTTTAATAATAATTATGATAAAGCAACGCTCATTTTAAATCAAGTATCGGCAATTGAACCTAATAATGAAGAGGTTTATATCCAGAGAGCAAGTATTTTTTCTCAAAAAGATGATCACCTAGAAGCAATAGAATGTTTGAAAAAGGCATTAATTTTTGCAACAGAAGAAGCAGATATTCTCGCCTTATTGGGAATGGAATATTTGTATTTAGATAATTTTGATAGTGCACGGTTAAATTTCGCTAGATGCTTAGATGTAGATTATGATGATTACTCGTCTTTATACAATGTTGTTTATTGTTTTGAAATGCAAAATCAGCATGAAGAAGCAATCGCATATTTAAATAAATTTATTGATAAGGATCCTTATTCTGAAGTTGCTTGGCATCAATTGGGAAGACAACATTTTGTTTTAAAGCAATTTGATGAAGCATTGAGAGCCTTTGATTATGCTGTTATTATTGATGAGTTTTTTGTTGGTGCATATCTAGAAAAAGCCAAAACTTTTGAGAAGTTAAATAGAGAAGAAGAAGCAATAGAAAGTTATCTTATTACCAATGAATTAGAAGATCCTACGGCATTTTCTTATTACAGAATTGGCGAATGTTTTAATAAACTAGGAGATAAAGATTCTGCAGTTCAATATTATAAGAAAACTGTAAAGGAAGATCCTTTACTCGACAAAGGTTGGCTTGCGTTGACCAAGTTGTATTATGACGATAAAAATTATCAAAAGGCATTGTATTATATCAATAAAGCGTTGGCTATAGATGAATCAAACACGCTTTATTGGCGTATGTTCGCTGAAATTTGCTTGAAATTAAATTTGTTTGAAGAAGCAGCAAGTGGTTTTTATAGTTGTATAGATAATGGCGATGAAAATCTTGATATTTATTTGGGATTGTCTGATGTTTTAAACTTTATTGGTGAGTTTGATGATTCAATGTTGGTAATGTCTAAAGCTATAATTACATATCCTCATCATGCAGAAGTTGAATATAGAATTGCATGTTTATGTTTTGTGTTGGGTAAAAATTCTGATGGTAAAAAGTTTATGGAAAGAGCTTTAAAAACGGACTTTGATTACCATACTATTATGAAAGAATTATTTCCTTCTATTTTTGAATTGGATGCAGTGAATACTATTATTTCTGAGTTTAACTCTTAAGCCTAGCCCCTCAATTATTTTATACATTTTCAAATTAAAACACATGTGTTTTCTTCAAAAAGAAAATGTACATTTGTTAAACAATTACCAAACAGATGCAAAATAGAAATTTTTTAGATTATTTTATTATTACTTTAAAAGGTGTTGCTATGGGAGCAGCAGACGTTGTTCCAGGAGTTTCTGGCGGTACAATTGCTTTTATAACAGGTATTTATGAAGAACTTTTATCTTCTATTGCTTCTGTTAACTTTAAGTCTTTAAAACTCTTAAAAACCGATGGAATCAAAGCCTTTTGGAATAAAATTAATGGTAATTTTTTAGTATCCTTATTATTCGGAATAGGAATAAGTATCCTCTCTTTGGCAAAATTAATTACTTTTTTACTCGAAAATCATCCAATTTTATTATGGTCTTTTTTCTTCGGATTGGTCTTGGCAAGTATCTTATATATAGGAAAACAAATCACAAAATGGAATACATTAACAGTAGTTGCGCTCATTTTAGCCGCAATTTTAGCCTATTGGATTACTACTTTGAATCCATTGGTTTCTGGTGATTCACCATCTTCATTATTTCTATTTTTATCAGGTGCAGTAGCAATTTGCGCTATGATTTTACCTGGAATTTCTGGTGCGTTTATTTTGGTGCTTTTAGGTGCTTATAAACCGATTTTAGAAGCAATTGATAACCGCGATATTAAGACTATTGCAATAGTTGGAGTTGGAGCAATTGTTGGTTTACTTACATTTTCAAGGATATTAAAATGGCTTTTTAGTCATTATAAAAACATGACTTTAGCAGTTCTAACAGGATTTATTTTAGGGTCGTTAAATAAAATTTGGCCTTGGAAAGAAACGTTGACTTGGCGAACAAATTCTCACGGAATTCAAGTTCCATTGAATGAACAAAGCATTTCCCCTTTTTCTTTTGAAGGAGAAAATCAATTAATAATGGCAATTATACTTGCGATTGTTGGATTTATTATGATTCTTGTTTTAGAAAAATTTGCAGTAAAAAATGAGTAAAGAACGAAATTTTATCGACAAGATTTTATTGTTCTTAAAAGGACTTACAATGGGAGCAGCCAATAAAGTTCCAGGAGTTTCTGGTGGTACAGTTGCCTTTGTACTCGATTTTTATGAAGAACTCATCTACTCATTTCAAAAAATAAACGGCAAAGCCTTAAAATTATTTTTTACAGGTCGTTTCAAATCTTTTTATCGATATGTAAACGGTCAGTTTTTACTTCTAATAATGTGCGGAAGTATGTTTAGTTTTTTTAGTGTTTCTATATTACTCGACTATTTTATACGCAATTACGAACTTTATGTTTGGAGCGCTTTTTTCGGAATGATTTTAGGGTCGATTTATTATATAGGTAAAGATTTTAAATGGACGCAATCTGGAGGAATCGCAACTGCAATTGGTGTAATTATTGGTGTCTCTATTAGTTTGATGAATCCAGCAAAAGAAAATGACAATCTTTGGTTTGTCTTTTTCTGTGGGATGGTTGGCGTCGCAGGAATGACGTTGCCAGGACTTTCAGGATCTTTTATCCTTATTCTTTTAGGAAATTATGTATTACTCTTAGTAGATTCTGTAACGATGCTTTATAAAACAATTACCGATATAATGTCTGGAAATTTTGATTTTTTAAAAGATACTGTTCGAATGCGATATTTAAAGATAGTTGCAACTTTTACTGGAGGTTCTGCCTTTGGATTAATTACATCATCACATATCTTAGGATATGTTTTAAAACGATGGAATCAGATTGTAACAGCAGTAATTATTGGTTTTATAACAGGTTCTTTAGGAATTGTTTGGCCTTGGAAAAGAGAAGTTTATAAGTTTGAAAACGGAACTATTTTGAATGATATAAATGGAGACAAAGTGATTGAAAACTACCAGCGATTTATTCCTGAAATAACGTCTTCAGAAACATGGATAGCAATTCTTTTTATTTTATTAGGATTTGGAATACTATTGTTTTTTGATGTTTATTCAAAACGAAAAAATAGAATATAAAAATGCAAGAAAAAACAAAATTTGGATTGATAGGAAAGAATATTTCATTTTCATTTTCGCAAGGATATTTCCAAGAGAAATTTAAAACTTTAAAATTAGAAAATCATAAATATCGCAATTATGACTTACCAGAAATTTCAGAATTTCCTTTTATAACCTATCACAGAGAAGAAGAATTTGGAGGCTTTAATGTTACAATTCCGTATAAAGAATCGATACTAAAATATCTTTCTAAACTCGATAAAGATGCTGAGAAAATAGGAGCGGTAAACACCATTAAAATTACAAGTGATAACGAGTTAGTTGGTTTTAATACAGATGTCTATGGATTTGAAAATTC
>CALIIP010000118.1 GCA_938018045.1 uncultured Flavobacteriaceae bacterium | reverse complement strand
TACTGATTTGGATGGGATTATGAGTGGATTACTACTTCAAAAACACTTGAACTGTTCTGTTGTTGGTTTTACAAATAGTGCAGAAACTATTTGGATGGATAAAAATTTTGCCGATTTCAAAGACGTTTGTTTTGTAGATATATTTATTGCAAATCCTGAAATTATTTGTATAGATCAGCATATTGTTTCGGTGAATGAAGCGCATTATGACTTGTTGAAAGACAATCCTAATAAAATGAATCCGAACTTAATAAATCCTCGTTTTCATTTACCAAATAGTTCTTATAAATTAAAATACCCTTTTGGAACAGTGCATTTTATTATTGCTTTGTTAGAGAAATCAGGAATCAAAATAAATCCTATAATTACTGAAACAAATCCTCATAAACTCTGCTGTATCGATTTCATTTTACGTGCAGATGACACTATGAAAACAACTGTTGATAGTAAGTATATGGACAACGCAAAAGATTGGTGGAATTGGTTAACGGTTTTATCTAACAAAGGAAAAGCAACACAAAATTTTATCGGTTATTTAGAAAATACATCTCCAAAAAAGGCAAAAGAACTGAAAAGACGCGTTGGAGACATTCTCAAGAAAGATCCTTATTATTGTGATACTTCTGATGGCGGAATTCAAGAAATTACTACAGAAAATGATGTGTTAAAACCTTCTTCGATTGCCTATTTTAAACTAGTTGCTAAACTTATGCAAATTGAATTGTTTGATGTTAAAAGTTGTTTTAAAAAGTACGAAGGAACTGTAAAACGATACTCTCTTTCTAAAAAGCAGCAAGAAGCATTGATACATTCAAATACTATTGATGGAATGAAAGTATTTTCGTATGCGTTTGTGAGAACGGCAAGTAGAGCAGAAAATTTTAGTTGTACTTTTAATCAGGAAAATTAGATCATAAAAAACGTTTAAAGGAATTTGAATCTCTAATAGTCTTATTTATTACATCGAAATCTAATTCTAAAATATTTAAATCACTACTAACTACAAGAAAATCAAAATATTGACAAAAATCAATTACTACTTTTAAAAATTTACCATAATCTAAGGTGAAATTAATTCTAAAACCTATTGAAACTATAATCCCCTTTTCTAAGAGAATTTTTATACAATTCTCATCATTATGTCCAAAAATTATTAAGTTTTTTGACCAACTTTCTCCTCTTCGAAGTTTCTTTTCTAAATATTTGCTTATATCTATAAATTTTAAAGTATGGTTTTTCCAAAAAAGATCATCTTCAAACAACTCTAATTCTCCATTTGGATCATTAAGAAGTTCTTTATTAAGAAAAGAATTAAGGTTTAGCCCTTCAAAAACTGTGTAAACATTTTTTCTGGGAATAATAAAAAAATCATATTGATAAACAGACATATTACAATTTACTATATTTCCTTCATATCCTCGGCGATAATCCAGCCAATTTTACCATCAGCAAGTTTAATTTTTTTCCAATCGTCAATAGCGTCTAAGACTTGTACTTTAGTTCCTTCATGCAATTCAAAAACAGTATCGCTATTGAGTGTTGGTGCATTCTTGATTTCAGTGGTTTGTTTGAAAATGATGGCTGATTTTGTGTTCACTTCGTTATCATATGATTTGTAAGCAAATACAACTGTAATAATCAATAAAAGAGCACTTAAAATACTCGTATTGAAGTACAATAATTTCTTTCCTGAAGAGTAAGAAAAGTGATATAACAAGAATAAAATTGCTCCTAAAAAAGAAAAGGCTACTGCAAGCCAAGCCCAAGAATTGTATGTAAGTTTGTATATAAATGATTCTGCAAATTTCTGAAAAAAAGTTTTTGGCATTACTTCAATCGCATCAATTTTCATGCGTTTTGCAAATGCTAAATTAGTGAGTACATCACTATTTGCAGGATTTAGTTTTAAAGCCTTTTCGTAATAATAAATGGAAGGAGCAATCTTGTTTAATTTGTAATAACTGTTTCCTAAATTAAAATATAAATCGTCTGAATGCACTTGCAAATCTTCTGCTTTTTTATACAATTCGATGGCTTTTTCATAACTGCCATTTTTGTATAATTCGTTTGCATCAGTAAACAAAGAATCTGCCGTTTGTGCGAATGCAAACGTTGAAAAAATCACTAATAAAAAGACTATTCGTTTCATCTAAACTTGTTTATCAATTTTAGTAATTACCATTTTTGCCTTGTCAAATTCTGCTTGCATCATCACATTTGTAGTTGGCGTATAACGTGCAAAATCACAATCATTTAGCACCTCAACAAACTCTGTGATTGTGGTTTCATCAACATTTCTATCTTGTAAAATACTTGTGATTTTTTCTTTACTGATATCACTCGTTTCAATATTCAATTTGGCTTTTAAGAAGTTGTGCAATGCTTTTTCTAAAGCAATATAAAACGCTTCTTTTTTACCTAATTGTTTCTTGGCTTCTGATAAATATTTCTTTGCCAATCTATCTGCTTTTCGCAATCTATTTCCAACAAGATCTCCATCTCTTTGCGCTTTTTTCTTCCCTAAAAATATTCCAAGTGGAATTGCTAAAAAAGGTAAAAACAACAACGCGTAAAACAGGTTTGATTTAAAAAAATCATCCTTTTTGGCCGACACAAAAGTGGTTTTATTCTCTATATATCTAAAGTTATTTGTTGCCGTTACAACTGATGTCTGTTTTGTTCCTGAATTCTCATTAGTATTCGTTGGCAATTCTTTACCTCCAATTACATCAATAATTAAAGGGTCTGCAACGATAGTGATATATTCGTTTAACTTCGGATTAAAATATGAAAATGTAACTTCAGGTATTTTATACTTCCCTTTGTACTCTGGAACAACAGTGTAATTATCTAAAACTTTTCCTGACAATCCACGAGAATTTGTAGAAACTTTCTCTGTACGCTCTGGAGTATAAACTTCTAATTCGATTGGAGTCGTAATCTTAGGTATTTCAAATAATTTTAAGTTTCCTTGACCGTTTACTTCAACATTTATTTGAGTTGTTTCGTTGGCTCTTAATATGTCTTTTGAAGATGTAATTATAAAATCAAACTCTCCGACTGCTCCAGTAAATCCGTCTGGTTTCCCTAAAATTGGCAGCTCTTTTACATTTACAACTCTTCTCGCTGAAGCTGTTGAATGATTTACTCTTCTGGTAATTGCGTTCCCAAAGAAATCTCCTCTTCCAGTTGGTACATTTACCGAAATATTCATATCGATTGGATCAATCGTTAGTTTTCCTGATTTTTGAGGAATCAACAGTGCTTTTTTCAGGATAATAGAACGGTATTTTTCTCCTTTGTAAGTTATTTTTTTAACATCAACTGCTTTTACCTCTAGTTCTTGATTCCAAAAACCATTGTACTGTGGAATCTCATTCATTCGCCAATCACTCAAGCCAATTTTCTCACTAAAAAGTAATTTATACACTACATAAATTCCTTCGCCAACATAAGGGCTTGTTTTTGAAATTTCGGTAGTTAAAAGCACATTTTGACTAGCAATATATGAAGGGTCATTTACATCTTTGGGTATTTCTGATGCGCTTACAACCGTAATCTGTATTGTATTTGAACTTAGTGTTTTTCCTTTGTATTCTATCGTTGCAGCAGGAATTGTGAAAGTTCCTGTTTTTTTTGGTTGAAGAACATAAATATATGTTTGCGCATAAGAAGCCTTACCGTTTACCCAAGATTGACTGATAGATGAACTTGGACCTTGTGCTGTAAAGTTTTGAAAATTTGGAGGAACAAAATTGTCCGCTCCTTGTTTATTTATAGTAAATTCTATTTTTAAACGTTGGTTTACACCCAATTTATTCTTACTCACAGTTGTAGTCAATTCAGCGTCTTGTGCTGAAATTGAAACTGCTGTAAAAAGTGTAAAAAATAATATGTAAACGTTTTTAAAACTCATTCTACAAAGTTACCAATCTTTTTCTTGTTTGATTTTTTTACCTCGCTCTTTCTTCGCATTCATTTTCTTCTGCGTTTTCTGCTCCTCATTATTCATCGCCTCTAACAGTTGCTTAACTTGCTGAGGAGATAATTTTCCTGGTTGTGGTTTTTGCTCTTGCTTATCGTCTTTCTTATCGTCTTTTGGATCTTTTTTATCTTCATCATCTTTCTTCTCATCATCCTTTTTATCTTCATCTTTCTTGTCGTCTCCGTCTTTCTTGTCGTCCTTTTTATCTTTGTCCTTATCTTTTTGGTCGTCTTTCTTATCTTTATCGTCCTTATTGTCTTTATTCTTATCTTCGTTTTCTTGCTGATTTTTTAGCATTTCTTGAGCCAATGCTAAGTTGTAACGCGTCTCATCATCTTTTGGATTTGCTCTCAACGAATGCTTATAAGAATCTACAGCTTTTTGATACTGCTTATCTTTATAATGTGCATTACCGATATTATGCATAGACGATGCGTGGGTGAACCTATCTTTGGTTGTTTTTGCAACCAATTCATATTGTTTTAAGGCTTCTTTACTTCTATTTTGTTGTGATAAGGCATTCCCTAAATTATAATTTGCAATCTCATAATCTGGACTTTTTTCTAATGCTTTTTTATACTTCACTTCTGCATCTGCAAATTTGAGTTGATTGTACAACTCATTTCCCTCACGGACTAACTGTCTTGCTTCTTTTTCAAGTGTAGCCTTATCTTGTTGAGCAAAAATACTCAACGGTAATAAGAATAATATGAATAATATCTTTTTCATTATTTATTAAACAGATTTAATTTCTGAATCCATTTTGTTTTCTTCTCAAACATAAAAGCATCAATAATTAAAAACAATAACCCAAAACCAATGAACCACTGAAATTGATCTTTATAATCTGATAATTTTGTACTTTCAAATTCACTTTTTTCTGCTTTTACAAGTAGTTTTTCAACAAAATCTACTGTTTGTTGTGTTTTGTTTCCTAAAACATATTTACCTTTTCCACCTTCAGCGATATCTTCAAGTGTTTGCGGATTCATTTTAGTGATAACAGTTTCTCCCTTACTATCTTTTTTATAACCTTGTAAAACGCCTCTATCTTTTAACGGAATTGGTCCTCCTTGTTCTGTACCAACTCCAATTGTATAGGTTTTAATCCCGTCTTTTGTTGCTTGTGCAATAGCGCTTGATGCATCTTCTTGATGATCTTCGCCATCAGAAATAACAAACAAAAAACGATTCGTTTGTTCGTCATTATCATAATAAGTTGTTGCCAATTTTATAGCCTCATTTATTGCTGTACCTTGACTAGAAACCATGTCTGGATTTGCGCTTTGCAAAAACATTTTTGCTGCTCCATGATCTGTAGTTATTGGCAATAACGGAAATGCATTACCTGCGTAAATGATAATTCCGATTCTATCACTTCCTAGTTTATCGATAATTTTAGAAATGATTTGTTTTGATTTCTCTAATCTATTTGGCGCAATATCTTCTGCCAACATACTTTTAGAAACATCCAACGCAAAAACAATATCTACACCTTGTCTTTTTACTGTTTCTATCTTAGTTCCCATTTTAGGATTGGTCAATGAAACTATTAAAAAGGCCAAACCAATTAAGAAAATAATCATTTTAAGAATAGGCTTAAATATTGATTTTTCTGGACTCAATTTTTTTAATAATTCGTCTGTTGCAAACTTCTTTTGCGTTCTTTTTTTCCACCAAAAAACCAACAAAAACACAGTAAA
>CALIIP010000117.1 GCA_938018045.1 uncultured Flavobacteriaceae bacterium | reverse complement strand
AAACCAACGAGTGCAACTAAGTTAGAAAATTGGGCGAGAACGCATCCAACCTATACATTTAAGGCGTCGAAAGCGATTAAATCGGTAGAAATAGATGCTTCTAAATTAATGGCTGATGTTGATAGGAAAAATAATGTTGTGAAGATTAAGTAATAGGTTTATATAAATATTTTTTAACAAAAAAAATAATAATAAAATGAGGATAAGAAAAATTGCATTAGTTATAGCCATTCTTTTTTCTGTATTAAGTTATGCACAAGAATCTGTATACATAGTGCTTGATAAGAATGATACTGTTTATGGAGATAAAATACGTTTTAAAAGTAAAGGGATAGTTTTGAAGAAGGGAAAAAACAAAACATTATATAATATCAGTCAGATAAAAGGTTATTCTTATAAACCTAGATTTGAAAGATACTCATACTATGAAAAAGTTTTATCTCCATTTTACATGGATAACCATATACCAGGTAAAATGACTTTCATCAAGAGATTGACAAAAGAAGGTAGGATTAAATTGTATTATGGAGGATATATTAATGGAATAAAATCCCCTCCATATTTATATATATCTAAAGATAAAGGGAGATTAATAGAACTTTCTACAGGAGGAGGTTTGGCTCGTATTAAATTTGCAAGAAAATCTACTTACAAAGAACTAATACCTTTTGTCAAAGACAATAGTGAAATTTTGACTGAATTAGAAACTATCAAGCCAACAGAAGACGCTTTTGTAAAGTTAATTAATAAGTATAATGAATCATTTGAGTAAATTAAAAATAGTTTTTGTCATTCTGAACGCAGTGAAGAATCTTTGTGAAAATTAGATTCTTCGTTTCACTCAGAATGACATTATTCTTTACCTTCTATTTTCTATAAAATTATCCATTCTTTCTTGAGGAATAAATCCTTTTGAAATAAGCGCCAATCCAAATATCATTAATAGGATTCCCATTCCTCTTTTTATTTTGAGGATTACATTTGGTGTCAGTTTTTTACGGAGTTGTTTTGCGAGTACTATTTTACCAATATCAGTAATAAAATAAGCGATAAGAATAACGGTAAAAAACCAAAAAATTCGAGACTCGTCCATATCTAGTGAAGGTCCAATACCTACGATAAGCAACAGCCAAAAAGTAAGTACACCAACATTAATAAAATTCAAGAAAAAACCTTTTATAAACAACCCAAAATAATTATTTTTTTCAGGAAGATCTCCAAGTTCGTTAATCGTGTTTTTTATTGCTTTTTTTTGAAGGAAAATTCGCAATCCGTAGACAAAAAGAATTCCGCCACCAATAAAGAAAAGGTTTGGATCATCTTTGATTTTTAACAGCACCTTATGACTACCATAATATGCAAATAAAATAAAAACGATATCTGCTAAAATAACTCCAACGTCAAATATAATTGCAGCTCTAGCACCTTTTAAAATACTTGTTTGAATAAGCATAAAAAAGACAGGACCAATCATAAATGCGAGTCCGAAACCAATAGGAATTGCCGTAAGAATATCTTCAATCATTTATTATACATCATCAAAATCAATTGTAATTTTTGCTGTTGTTGGATGCGCTTGACACGCCAAAATTAACCCTTCTCCTAACTCTTCATCAGTTAAAATTTCGTTTTTACTCATAGTTGCAGCACCTTCTGTGACCTTACAAAGACAACTACTACAAACACCTCCTTGACAAGAATAAGGAGCATCCAAATCTTTTTCTAAAGCAACTTCTAAAATGTTTCTCTTTTGCGACATTACATAAGTCGTTTCTTCTTCATCAAGAATAATTGTTATTTCAGTATTTCCTTCAGGAATATCAGTTTTATTATCACTTTCATCATCTAGAGGTGTAGAAAACAACTCATAATGAATATTTTCTTTACTGATGTTGTTGCTTATTAGCGTTTCAGTAACACCTTTAATCATTGTTTCAGGACCACACAAAAATGCTTCGTCAAAAGAAGTGTCTTTATAAATAATTTTTAGAAAATAATTTACATTTCCAGTATCACAACGACCAAAAAGCGCATCATCAGTATTTTCTTGACTGAAGATATAGTGAACATTTATGTTCTTATTATCTGCTGCCAAAACATCTAATTCCGATTTAAAAATTGTTTCATTTGCTGATTTATTTCCGTAAACCAACGTAAAAGTAGCGTCAGTATTTACAGCCGATTTTAACATTGCCATAATTGGCGTTATTCCACTTCCTGCGGCAAATGCAATATAATTTTTGTTTGGTTGAGGTTTTAATGTGAAACGCCCTTCAGGTTTTGAAACCTCCAAAACGTCACCTTCTTTTAAAACCGTTGTTGCATAGATAGAAAATGTACCATCTTCTACTGCTTTTACAGCAACTTTAAGTTCGTCAGAATTTGGATCAGAACAAATAGAATAGGCTCTTCGAACTTCTTTGCCATTAATTTCTTTCTTGATAGTTAAGTAGTGTCCTGCAATAAATTTAAAGTCTGATTTTAAATTATCTGGAACATCAAATGTGATAGAAACAGCATTTTCAGTTTCTTTTTTGATGTTTTTTATAGTGAGTTTGTGGAATTGAGCCATTAAA
>CALIIP010000116.1 GCA_938018045.1 uncultured Flavobacteriaceae bacterium | reverse complement strand
AATAGGAAGTTTAAGTGCTAATGCACAAATGGAAATGAGTATACAAGATTGTACTGTTGAGTATAACTTATTTAAAGGTGATGTTCAGCAGAAAAAATATGATGCTGCTAAGCCAAGGCTAGATAATTTAATGAAAAATTGCCCAAAACTATCAATCAACATATATGCATATGGTGAAAGGGTGGCAAAACATATAATGGCTAATGAAAATAAAGAGCAAGGTCTTACTTTGTTAAAAAAAGTGTATGATGCAAGAATATTAAACTTCCCTAATAAAGGAGCTGCAACATTATATGATAAATACGCTACATTATTAGTTTCTGAAGGAGCATCAGATTTAGATGAAGAAGTTTTTGGCTTGATTGAAAAGGCATACAAAATAGACCCTACAGATGTTTCAACAAAAAACATGGAAAGATATTTTAATGTTATTTTGCAAAAGAACAAAAATGTAAACGATCAAAAAATATTAGATACTTATGATGATATAAATGATGCGTTAGAAGGAAAGCTAGATAGTTATAAGCAAAAATTAAGTAAATTGATTTCTAAAGAACAAAGTGGTGGAACATTATCAGCAAAAGAAGAAAAAGGTAAAAGTAACTATGAAACTATTTTAACGAATATTGGTAGTTTAGCAGCAGGTCTTGATGATAAGATTGATACATTTTTGACTTGTGATAGATTAATACCATTATATAGAAGAGATTTAGAAGTAAACAGAAATAATGCACAATGGTTGAGAAGATCGGTATCAAAAATGTTTCATAAAGAATGTACTGGAGACGCATTATATGAAGACTTAGTTGAGGCTTATGCAAATGCAGAACCATCTGCAGCATCAAAGATATTTTACGCTACTTTATTAGAAAAAAGAGGTAAAACTGCTGAAGCAGCTCAGATGAGAAAAGAAGCATTTGATTTAGAAACAGATCCAACTAAAAAATCTAACTTGTTATTAAAAGATGCTCAAGACTTGTCTAGACAAGGTAAGAGTAGCGATGCAAGAAGACAGGCAAATGAAGCTTTGAAATACGATCCAAGTAATGGAAACGCATATTTGTTAATTGCATCGATGTATGCTAGAAGTGCAAATAGCTGTGGAGAAACACTTTTTGCTAAAAGAATGGTGTATGTAGCTGCATTAAACAAAGCAAGAAGAGCTGCGTCTGTAGATCCAAGTATGTCGTCTAAAGTACAACGTTTTGTAAATAGTTATAGCGCGAACATTCCAACAACACAAGATGCATTCGCTGAAGGTTACAAATCTGGAGCCTCTTATAAAATTGGATGTTGGATTGGAGAAACAGTTAATGTACAAGTCAGATAAATCAAATATTTAGTACATTTGTTGAATGACTAAATCATTTAAGAATATATATACAAACATTGCTATCATATTTATGATGGCAATGTTTTTTTCTTGCGGTAATGATGCTCAAGAAGTAAGAGATTTTCTTGCGGATAAAAACTTACCAATAGGTGTTGCAGAAAACATATATAATATTCATACAGATTCAGGACGCGTAGATTTAAAAATTTCAGCCCCTTTATTACACGATTTTGAAAATCGAAAGAAGCATCCATATACAGAATTCCCTAAAGGGATAAAAATTGTAACGATTGCTAAAAACAAAGATTCCGTTGCAGTTGTAGGAAATTATGCTGTTACGTATAGCAAGACTAGTATTTCTGAAATAAAAGACAAAGTTGTAGTTGTTAACCATGCAGATTATAAAAAATTATTGACAGAGCAACTTTTTTGGGATCAAAAAACAAAGTACTTTTATACAGAAAAACCATTTACTTTAATTACTGCAACAGATACAATTTATGGTATTGGCTTTGATTCAAGTGAAGACTTGAAAGTATTTATGGCAAAAGAAGTAACAGGCAGTTTATATTTAAACGAATAAAAATAAAGATGAATAAAATCGGAAAAATATTTGAAATAGGTTATTTAGTAGTAGCAGTTGTTTTCGCATACGAAACCTTTAAAAGTTGGAATACAGAAAGAGAGAAATCATACATATATTTAGCGATGAGTGCACTTGCAGTTTTTATGTTTTTTTTTCGTAGGAAAATGAGAATAAAGAGAGAAAATTATACCAAGTAACTTAACTATTGATGGAATTACAGTTAATTACAATTATTGTATCTATTATATTGTCAGCCTTTTTTTCAGGTATGGAAATAGCATTTGTTTCAGCAAACAAAATGCATATTGAACTAGAAAAAAAGAAAGATGGTTTTATTGCAATAATTTTAACTAAACTGACTCAAAAATCATCAAAGTTTATTACAACAATGCTTATTGGAAATAACATAGCATTGGTGATTTACAGTTTTTTTATGGGCGATTTTTTAGTCCATTATTTACCAATAGAAACTTGGAATCCTTTTTCTGTTCTTTTAGTTCAAACATTAATTTCTACAATTATTATATTGATAACTGCAGAGTTTTTGCCAAAAGCAATTTTTAGAATATATGCAAATGAAGCGCTCATGTTGTTTGCAGTTCCTGCATACTTTTTTTATGTAATTTTCCATTTTATTTCTGATTTTATTTCAGCAATTTCTGATTTCTTTCTACGTGTGTTTTTTAAAACAACTTCAGATGTTGAGCAAACAGAATTCAGTAAAGCAGAATTAGAAAGTTATATTTCTGAACAATTAGAAAATTCTGATGAAAATGAAGAAGTAGATTCTGAAATTCAAATTTTTCAAAATGCATTAGAATTTCATGATGTAAAAGCACGAGAAGCAATGATTCCTCGTACAGAAATTTTAGCTGTAGATATAAATGAAACCGTTCCTAATTTAAGAAAACTATTTATTGAAACAGGATATTCGAAAATCATCGTTTATAAAATTACACTTGATCAAATTGTTGGTTATGTACATGCATTTGATATGTTTAATAAACCTAAAAACTTGCAATCAATTCTAAAGCCTGTAGAATTTATTCCTGAAAGCATGATGGTTAATGATGTTTTAAACGTGCTTACCAAGAAGAAAAAAAGTATTGCAATAGTGTTAGATGAATATGGAGGGACATCAGGAATTATAACTGTCGAAGATATTATTGAAGAGTTGTTTGGTGAGATTGAGGATGAACATGATACAATTGAGTTTGTAGATGATAAAATTAACGATAGAGAATTTAAGTTTTCTGCACGTTTAGAAGTAGATTATGTAAATGAAGAATATGATTTAAATCTTCCAAAGGATGAAGCATATGAAACCATAGGAGGCTTAATCGGATATCATTCAGAAAATATCTTATCAGAAATGGAAACTATAGAAGTTGATAATTATCAATTCACTATTTTAAAAGCCACATCAACCAAAATAAAAGAAATATACTTAAAGGTTTTATTTAAAGAAGAATAGAAACCTTACGTTATCTTTTTCAAACATTTATTTTATACTCCTACACCCATTATTTTATTAAAAAATCACTTTCATATATGGATATGAAATTGTAATTTCGCAGACTAAATTAAAAAGAAAATTAGAGTATGGCAATTTTATCAAAAATTAGAGAAAGAACATTTTTTTTAATATTAATTATAGGTATGGCGCTTTTTGCATTTGTTGTAGGAGATGCTTTTAATAGTGGAGGCTCTGAAAGACCTGATGTAATTGGTGAGGTAAATGGAGAAACAATAAGTAGCAATGAATTTAGCCAACAGGTAGAAATTTTTAAAGCAAATGCAAATAGTTCTGGAAGAAAAGTTACAGATTCTCAAGCAACAGATGCAGTTTGGAATAGCCTTGTGAGTGATCAAGTATATAAAGAGCAGTTAGATAAAGCAGGAATTGTAGTTGGTGAAAATGATGTATGGCAACAAATAATAGGAATGCAATATTTTCAAACAAACCCTTCTTTTCAAAACGAAGCAGGATTATTTGATGAAGAAAAAGTAAAAGAGTTTATTGCAAATATGCAAGAAGATGCAGTTGGAGCGGCTGATGGTTCTGAAGAGAAAAATGTATGGTTAAACTGGTTAAGTACAGAAGATAATATTAGAAAAAATATTGTTAGAAACTCATATAATAATCTTGTTAATGCTGGTTTAGGAGCCTCATTAGAAGAAGGTAAAAGAGATTATATGTTTAATAATGCTAGTACAACTGCACAATATGTATATGTACCATATACTTCTATTGCAGATAGTTTGATAACAATTACAAATAGCGATTATAAGAAATATATTAATGAGCATTCAAAAGAGTTTCAAGTAGAAGAGTCAAGAAGTATCAAATATGTAAAGTTCGATATTACACCTTCTGATGCTGATAAAAACGCAATGAAAGCAAGTTTATCTGAAAATATTGAAGAAATGAAAACGTCTTCAGATGTTGTCACTTTAATTAATGATATAGGATCAGACTTAGCAATAGATAATAACTTTATCTTTAGTGATAGATTGCCAAAAGTAATTTCTGAACAAGCATTATCTGCAAATGTTGGAGATGTTGTAGGTCCTTATGAGGATAATGGATACTATAAACTTTCTAAAGTTGTTGCATTAAAGAAAATGCCAGACTCTGTTAAAGCAAGACATATTATTGTTCCTTATTTAGGTTCTCAAAGATCTGCTTCAACAAAAACTAAAGAAGCTGCTAAGAAAACGATTGATAGTATTTTTAGATTGGTTAAAAATAGTTCGTCAAGATTTATTGCAATTGCAGATGAGGTTAATTCAGATGGTACAAAAGGTAAAGGAGGAGATATTGGTTGGGTTTCAAAAGATGCTGCATTTTCACCAAATTTTGATTTAGACTTCGCAAACTTTATGTTTGATAATAAAAAAGGAGCTATCCAAGTTGTAGAAACTAAGTTTGGTTTCCATATTATTAAGATTGATGACCAAAAAAATTATCAAAATACAGCTCAGTTAGCAACTTTATCTAGGTTAATTGTACCTTCTGTAGAAACTGAAAATAAATTTTATCAAGATGCAGAAACTTTTACTTCTGATATATCTAAAGGAGACAATTTTGATGATATAGCAAAGGAAAGAGAATATAAAGTTTCTTTTGGAAATAAATTAAAAGAATTAGGAGAAAATGTTCCTGGACTTTTAGGTAACCAAAGACAAATTATTCGTTGGGCTTTTGAAAATGGCACTGATATAAATACTGTAAAGCGTTTTGATATTGATAAAGGTTATGTAGTTGCAGTATTGAGGAATAAAACAAAGAAAGGAACTGCTAATCCAGCAGATGTTGCAGGTCAAATTAAGTCAATAATATTGAAAAATAAAAAAGCGGCAATGATTGCTAAAAAAATGACTGCATCCACATTAGAAGATATAGCAAAAGAGAATGCTGTAACAGTTAAGACAGCATCTAAAGTTACTTTAGTAAGTCCTACAATTTCTGGAGTAGGAAGAGAGCCTGCAGTTGTAGGAGCAATGTCTTATGCGAAAGAAGGAAATGTCTTAAAAGGAATAAAAGGAGAAAAAGGCGTTTTTGCAATCAAAGTAACTGCTAAAGAAATTCCAGTAGAATTAGATAATTATGGAACTTTCCGTAATAAATTATCAGCAAATGCAAAAAGTAAATCAACTCAATTATATAATGCTTTAAAAGAAACTTCAGATATTGAAGATAATAGGGCAAGTATTTATTAAGGAGACTTAATATTGAAAGCATAAAAAAGCCGAAATCTATTTAGATTTCGGCTTTTTTATGCTTTTAAAAGTTATGTTATTATCTATTCATAGACATTAAAAACTCTTTATTGTCAAGTGTAGATTTCATTCGATCACTTAAGAACTCCATCGCTTCAATAGGATTCATATCAGCAAGATATTTACGTAACACCCACATACGTTGCAATGTGTCTTTATCTAGTAGTAAATCGTCTCTACGTGTACTAGATTTCACTAAATCAACAGCAGGATAAATTCTACGGTTAGAAATATTTCTGTCTAATTGTAATTCCATGTTACCAGTACCTTTAAACTCCTCAAAGATAACTTCATCCATTTTAGAGCCAGTGTCTGTAAGTGCAGTTGCAATAATTGATAAAGAACCTCCTTTTTCAATATTACGTGCAGCACCAAAGAAACGTTTTGGTTTGTGTAATGCGTTTGCGTCAATACCTCCAGATAAAATCTTTCCAGAAGCAGGAGCAACAGTATTATATGCTCTTGCCAAACGTGTAATTGAATCTAAAAGAATCACTACATCATGACCACATTCAACCAATCTTTTTGCTTTTTCAAGAACGATATTGGCTACACGAACATGTTTATCTGCAGGTTCGTCAAAAGTAGAAGCAACTACTTCACCTTTTACATTTCTTTGCATATCTGTAACCTCCTCAGGACGCTCATCAATCAATAAAATAATTTGATATACTTCTGGATGATTTGCAGAAATTGCATTGGCAATATCTTTTAATAAAATAGTCTTACCAGTCTTAGGTTGTGCTACAATCATTCCACGTTGTCCTTTTCCTATAGGTGAAAAGATATCAATAACACGAGATGAAATTGAACCTTTCATTTCAAGGTTTAATTTTTCGTCTGGAAATAATGGTTTTAAATGCTCAAAAGCAACACGATCACGAACTACATTCGGATTCAACCCGTTTATTTTTGACACTCTAATAAGTGGAAAATACTTTTCACCTTCTTTTGGTGGACGAACATTTCCTAAAACAGTATCTCCGGTTTTTAAGCCAAATAGTTTTATTTGAGATTGAGACACATAAATATCATCTGGTGATGATAAATAATTGTAATCAGAAGAACGTAAGAAACCATAACCGTCAGGCATCATTTCCAATACACCTTCACTTTCAATAATACCATCAAATTCGTAATCAGGATCACGATAGCGGTTACTACTTTTATTATGAGATTTTTGGTCTTTTGATTGATTTTTTTGATTATTGTGAACTGGTTTTTTCTGATTATTATGAACTGGTTTTTTTGGATGTATCGGTTTTTTTACATCATCTTTTTTTTCTGTTGATACACTTTGAACTTCATCTTTTTTCTGTGAAACATCTTCCTTGACCTTTGTAGGCTGTTCTTTTTTAGGACTTTGAACCCTCTCTGCTTTTACAGGTGTATTTTTTTTAGAATCTTCAGTACTTTCAGTTTTAACAGGAGTTTCTTTTTTCACTTCTGCCTTAACTGTAGGTTTGTTAACTATCTTGTTTTCAGAATCTTTAGAAGTAGGTTGAGGTTTAGAAATACGCTTTCTTTTTGGCTTTTCTGAAGTTTTTGTTGAAGTTGTTGCTACAGGATTTGCAGCTTGATGATCTAAGATTTGGTATACCAAATCTAATTTTTTTAATTGGCTAAATTTTGTAAGATTAATATCTTTCGCAATTTGTTGCAATTCTACAAGGGATTTTTCCTTGAGTGTTGAAATTTCAAACATTTATATGTAATTGTAATTAATAATTTATTCTCTTTAGAATAATATGAATAAGTAATATTGGTTGTGATTTTAAACTGCTGTAATGCAATTCTCTACGGTAGTAGACAACAAATATATAAAATAAATTTAATATTTAAGTTTTTATCCACAAAAGTTTAGTTTATCTTTGCATGCGTTACTAAAAACAAAAATGATTCAACGTATTCAAACTATATATTTGTTCATTGCAGCAATTATCTCTGGCGGATTAACTTTCGTATTCAGTTTGTGGACCAACACTAAGAAAATTTTATTTTTTGCAAAAGATGCTTTTGCTTCAGATGATTTACTGATTAAGTTGATACCTATATTATTTGTTATTTCTGCTTTATTATCATTGATTACTATTTTTCTATTTAAAAACAGAAAATTGCAATTTGTTTTAGGACGTTTAAATATTTTGACAAACCTTTTTTTATTAGGCTTGCTGATATATCAATCGCTAAATTTATCTGGAGAAACAGTTGTTTCTGAGAAGGGTATTGGGTTAGTACTTCCAATTATTGTTATCTTTTTGCTTGCCATAGCAAATAAAGCAATAAAAAAGGACGAAGACCTTGTAAAATCTGTTGATAGGTTACGGTAAACTAGTAATATATATTTAGTGCTTATAACCATTCCGTTTTCGGAATGGTTTTTTTGTACCCCAAATACTAGGGTAAATTATAATTACTTATTTAATTCTATCCTTTTATTATTCTTTTGTATAACAAGTCATTGTTTAATGCATCTTGTTGATTACATATATTCAAGTGTGAGAAATTAAATAAACTAAAGCCTTTTAAGTCTATTTTAAGCAAAAAAAAAAGGAATAATTGTAATAACAATTATTCCTTTAAATTATAGATAGATATTTGTTTTTTATTGCTTCACAAGTCTCATCATTCCTTTTGAATCATCACTCGTTACAGTGATAAAATACACTCCAGATGATAAATTGTTTAAGTCTATGTTTTTTTGTAATTGCATATTTGAAACATTAACACTCTTTAATAGGCGTCCATTTACATCAAACACTTCGAGTAATTTTAAATTTATTTGTGTAGTTTTTTGTAAAGTTACTATTCCATTTGTAGGATTAGGATAAATAGAGACTCCATCTATCATTTTGTTATACTCATCAATAGCTAACGCATCTGTACAATTATAAATTGTGATTTCATCAATATACCAACCAATACTTCCATTACAACCATCAGTACCAAAATCCCATCTAAACTGAATAGTTGAATTTGCAGTTACACCAAGTGTAGATAAGTCAATTGTACTTTGACCCCAACTTCCACTATTCGAACCACCATCACCACCAGTATAGGCTTCTTGCCCTTGCATAGGATTATCATTTCCAGCACCAGCAGTTTGCAATGTGTTATTATACGGATTTGTAGTAAATGAAGATCCAGGTATTATAGCCCAAGAACTTCCATCAAGGCTGAATTTTACATTTCCTCCGTCCCATCTATTTTCAGTCGCAACATAATGATTAAAACTCATTTCAAATATACCTGTAGAAATATTAGGAATTGTAATTACTGGGCTTAATAATCGAATACTTCCATTTTCTAGGTCACTTGTGCAATTTCCATTAATTGGATCAGGTGCAAATATGGCTTTTCCAGTTCTACTACCAGGAAGAGAAGATTCAATAGTCCATTCTCTCGCCTCCCATGTAGAAGGATTTGAAGGTGCTTGACCTACGATCCAACTTCCAATACCAGATTCCCAATCTTCGTAGAAGAGAGAATTTGTTGTAGATGCTTCGCATAAATCAGCAGTTGCAGCAAGTATTGGTGTAAATCCACATGCATCAGGATTTATTCTTAATTCAACAGCTAAAATTGCTTTTGTTACTTGTGTAAAGTCATCAAATGAAATAATTTCACCAGATAAACCAGCAGGATTACCAGTTGAAAGGCCTTCTAAGTTTACCCCTGTTAAATCTGTACAAGAAGCCTCTAATGCATCTGCTAATGTTGAAAAGTCACTTGTTGAAGTCAAATAAACACTTTGTGCTCTCCAAAAAATATGTGCCGCTTTTGTAAATCCAATTCCACTTATTGTTTGTCCGTTATAAGTCCCTCCATCTACAAGTAAAGCATATGCATGATTCGGAATACCAGAATTAATATGTACTCCTCCACTATCTCCAGTACTACACCAATATTGACCATCAGTTACTTTTCCAGGATCTCCATTACAATTTGGATCCCACATATCTCTAATTGGGCTTCCAAAAGCAGAAGCATCTTCTCCTATTTCCCAACGATCAGAACTTCCACATCCTGTACGTAAGGAAAAATCTTCACCAACATCTTCATAACCATTTATAAGATCTATAGTTTCACCCCAAATATCAGAGAATGATTCATTCATTGCTCCTGATTGCCAAGCGTAAATTAGATTACTTGTATATTCAGTATAAGCATGTCCCCATTCATGACCAATTACATCGTCTGATGCAGTCCCAGTACAGTAGTTTGCAGTACTACCGTTCCAAGTCGCATTTGGACATGAAATACCTGGATTATTATTAATAGTTCTCATTTGAGCATCAGCTCCATCATAAGAAGCATATCCAAAGGCATTATTAAAAAAGCTATATGTGTGTCCAGAAGTTTCAACTTCATTTTGTTGCCATATATCTAAAGTTCCTGGAAAAGTATCTCCTTCTTGCCAAACAATATTTGAAGTGTTGTTTTCATAAATAATTCTGTCAAGTGCATGTGACATTCCTGTAAATTGTTCTATTAGAGAACCGTTGTGAGCATCTATGTATAGAAACTCTCTAACATCTGCATCATTTCTAACTTCAATTTCATAAACAAGGAAATTACCTTCATTATGTCCTTGTACTAATCCTTTTTGAAATATGTAAAGTGCGCTTTTAAAAATGTTAAGAGGTACTCCAGAATTATTTATATTTTGATTTTCTATTGTTTCTAAAGCAATAGATTTAGCATCAGAAATACTAAGAGTCGGTGTAGAATTAACTTTTATAAATGGTATAAAGTTACCATTAATAGATGATAATTTATCATCAGTATTAAAGTGGAATCGTAATTCAGCATCAAAAACTGGTACGTCATTATATGTTTGTTTTAAAATTACATTTTTGAATCCATAATTATCAGTCTTAACTTCTTCAAATGTTAATGAATTTTCAATAGAGCCCATATTATAAATAGACTTATACTGGTTTAAAAAGTTTATAGCCTTGTCTTGTGGTGAGCTTCCTTGTAAAGTCAAAGGTTTGCTAAAAGGAAATCTTACAAATTCAGCAATATTATGATTTTCATTTACGGTAACAATTGCATTTGTTTGTTGTTTGAAATTATTAATAGATTCTTCTGTAGTTTGAGAATTAACGAATATAGTTCCTGTAAAAAAGAAAACTAGCGCGATAATTTTTGAGGCTTTCATCATAATAAAAATGTTTTAAGCAGCTAAAATAACGAAAAGTAAAGAGTAATTCTGTTAATTATCCTCTTTTCTCCAATTCTATAATTTCCATGTTTTTAATATTCTCTCCTTCTATAATAAAACGAAGCATTGTTCTAACTTGATGAAAACCATGCTTTCCTGCTGCTCCAGGATTTAAATGAAGTAAGTTTAATTTTTTATCAAATTGAACCTTTAATATATGTGAATGACCGCTGATAAATATTTTCGGTGAATTTATTTTTATTTCTTCACGTATTCTTGGATTGTATCTGTTAGGATATCCACCAATATGTGTCATCCAAACTGAAACATTTTCAATGGTAAATTTATTATCCAACGGAAATTCTAATCGCGCATCTGCTGTATCAATATTTCCATAAACCGCACGAAGAGGTTTTAGTTTTTTTATAGTATCTGTAACTTTAAGATCACCAATATCTCCTACATGCCATACTTCATCAGCCTGTTTCACAAATTTTAAAATTTGATCATCTATAAAACTATGGGTATCAGAAAGGAGTAAAATTTTCTTCATTCAATAAAAAATAAGTTTAAAATACTGATGTATATTTGTGCTTCACAAAAATAGGATTTTAAGTTGAGGTATTTTTTAGAACTTTCATATAACGGCAAGAATTATCATGGATGGCAAGTACAGCCAAATGTTATTTCGGTTCAAGAAAAAATAAATGAAGGCTTGACTAAATTATTGCGGACTACTATCAATATTATGGGAGCTGGAAGAACAGATGCTGGTGTTCACGCTTCACAGATGTATGCTCATTTTGATATTGAATCAACAATTGATACTGCACTTATATTAGATAGATTAAATTCCTTTTTGCCAGAAGATATTGTGATTAAGAAGATTTTTGAAGTAGATGAAAAATCTCACACACGTTTTCATGCAATAAGTAGAAGTTATGAATACCGAATTTATTTAGGACGTAATCCGTTTTTATTAGATACAACTTGGCAAATTTATCGAAATAAATTAGATGTTGATAAGATGAATGAAGCAGCTAAATTGTTGTTAATTCACGATGATTTTAAATGTTTTTCAAAAACTGCTGATGTGAATACGTATATTTGTGATGTTACTTTTGCAGCATGGAAACTTACTGATAATTTACTCACATTTCATATTTCAGCCAATAGATTTTTAAGAAATATGGTTCGAGCAATCGTTGGAACACTTATAGATGTTGGAATTGGTAAAATTTCAATTGAAGATTTTAAGAAAATTATTGATAGTAGAAGTAGAAGCGAAGCGGGATTTTCTGTCCCAGCAAGAGGACTGTTTTTGACGCATGTTGAATATCCAAAAGAAATATTAAAGAATGAGCAGTAGTAATTCAGGAAAAGCATTTGATGTAAAAATTTTTAAGCGATTGATGAAGTATGCAAAACTGTATCGCTCGTATTTTTTAGTTGCATCTATTTCGGCAATATTGCTAACAATATTTGCAGTAGTTAGACCTATTCTATTAAAAGAAATTATTGATCATTATTTGGCCGACAAAGACAAAGTTGGATTGCTGAATTATGTTTTATTAATGTTGGTATTTCTATTATCTGGAGTTATTACTCGCTTTATTTTTATTTATACTGCAAATAAATTAGGTTTCAGTATCATTAAAGATATGAGAATGCAACTTTATAAGCATATGCTCAATTTTAAAATGTCATATTTCGATACTTCTTCAGTAGGTCAATTGGTGACACGTGCTGTAACTGATATAGAGCGAATTGCAAGTTTTTTCGGGCAAGGATTATTTATGATTATTAGTGATTTACTAACCATGTTGGCAATTATTGTTGTTATGTTTTGGATGAATTGGAGTTTAGCATTAATTACACTGGCCGTCTTACCACTTATAATTTATGCAACTAAATTGTTCCAATTGGCAATGAAAAAATCATTTACAGAAATACGTAAGCAAGCAGCAAATCTTAATGGATTTGTTCAAGAGCGCGTTACTGGAATGAATATAGTTCAGTTATTTAATAGAGAAAAAATTGAGTATGATAATTTTGAAGAAATAAATGGAAAGCATAAAACGGCATGGGTAAAGACGGTCTTATATTACTCAATATTTTTTCCTATTGCAGAAATTTTGACATCAATAGCTATAGGTTTAACAGTTTGGTACGGAGGATTGCAAATTATTGCAGAAGGTTCAGAAACAGGAGTAGGAGATATTATTACGTTTATTATGATGTCAGAAATGTTGTTTAGACCTTTAAGACAAATTGCCGATAAATTTAATACGCTGCAAATGGGAATTGTTGCTGGCGAACGCGTATTTGAAATATTGGATACCGAAGAATATATTGACGCCAAAGGTGCTGTTGAAATGGAAAGTTTTAAAGGAGATATTTCTTTTTCGGATGTTCATTTTAGTTATATCAAAAACGAAGAAGTTTTAAAAGGGATTTCTTTTGATGTGAAATCAGGAGAAACTGTTGCAATTGTAGGTGCTACAGGAGCAGGAAAATCTACAATTATCAATCTTATAAACCGTTTTTACGAAATAAACTCAGGAGAAATCAAGATAGATGACCAGAATATAAAAACGTACACATTGCCAACATTGCGTAAGAATGTTGCAGTAGTTTTACAAGATGTTTTTTTATTTTCCGACACTATTTTAAAGAACATCATTCTTGATAAAAACGTTTCGTTACAAGAAGTAGAAAAGGCATCCAAAGAAATTGGAATTCATGATTTTATTATGACTTTGCCTAAAGGTTATAATTATAATGTAAAAGAAAGAGGTGTTATGTTATCTTCTGGGCAACGACAATTAATCGCTTTCTTGCGAGCATATATTAGCAAGCCAAGTGTTTTAATTTTAGACGAAGCAACATCTTCAATCGATTCTTATTCAGAACAGTTGATACAAGATGCAACTGATAAGATTACACAGAATCAAACTTCAATTATTATTGCGCATAGACTTACTACGATTCAAAAAGCAGATAAAATTATTGTAATGGATAAAGGGCTGATTGTTGAGCAAGGAACACATCAAGAACTCTTAGATCAAAGCGGATATTATAGCAATCTTTATGAGATGCAGTTTAAGAAACAGGCGAGTTAAGAACTTATTTTAGGTTAAATCATTTTTTAGCGTTTCTACCAATCCAAAAGTGTTTTCATAAAGCACAAATTCACCGTCTTTGATATATGATATTTTTCCGGTTTCTTCTGAAACAGCCAAGCACAAGGCATCTGTTTTTTCTGTAATTCCGACAGCAGCGCGATGACGCAAGCCAAAACGAGTTGGTAATTCTTTTTCAGATAGTGGTAATACAACTCGAGTAGAAACAATCTTATTCCCATTAATAATAATTGCACCATCGTGTAGCGGACTGTTCTTAAAGAAAATACTTTCTAAAATCGGCTGATTTATCTCAACATTCATTGTGTCTCCAGATGTTTTTACAAAATCTAAACTTTGAGCGCGCTCAATAACTATCAATGCACCAGTTTTTGTGTTTCCCATTGCTTCACACGTATTTACAAGTGTGTCAACATCTATCTCAATTTGTACTTCTGATTTTAAAAAATTTAGTTGCTTTAAGAAATTCCGTCTTGAAGAAAAATTTGCAGAGCCTAACATCAATAAAAAGCGTCTGATTTCTTGCTGAAAAACAATAATTAAGGCTACAACTCCACCACCAATTAATGCACCTAAAATTCCACTGAGCATTTCCATTTCAAGTGCTTGAGTAATTTTCCACATTAAAAAAATAATGGTAATTCCGATAAAAATGTTAATGGCAACTGTTCCTCGAAGTAATTTATAGACGTAGTAGAGTAAAACTGCAACAAGTACGACATCAAGAATATCTGTAAAAGAAATGTCTAAAAAATCGAGCATACATTGTTTTTTTGTAAATATAGTGAAATTCAGAATTCAAAATTAGAAATCCAAAATTTTATTGAAGCATTTGTGTAATCTTAATTGTTTCTATTGCTTCTTTCACATCATGTACACGTAAAATACTTGTACCGTTTTGAAGTGCAATTGTATTTGCTATACTTGTGGCATTCAATGCTTCTTTTGCTGATGTGTCTATTAGGTTATATAGCATAGATTTTCTTGAAACACCTGTTAAAATCGGAAGTTCAAAAGTTTTAAAATGCGATAATTTTTTAAGTAATTCATAATTATGTTCCAATGTTTTTCCGAAACCAAAGCCAACATCCAATAGTATATCGTTTACTTTTTCATGTCTTAACTCTAATACCTTTTCTGCAAAATAACACATCACATCTTGCACGACATTATCATAAGTTGGTTGTTTCTGCATGTTTTGAGGTGTTCCTTTGATGTGCATCAAAATATAAGGAACTTGTAATTCTCCAATTGTTTTAAATATGTTTTTGTCTAATGTTCCGCCAGAAATATCATTAATCATACAGGCTCCAACTTCAACACTTTTTTTAGCGATAGAACTTCTAAAAGTATCAACAGAAATCAAAATTTCAGGAAAGTTTTTAATCAATAACTCTAGTGTTGGTAATAAGCGATTTAATTCCTTTTCTTCAGAAATATGTGTTGCATTTGGACGCGAAGAGTAAGCGCCAACATCTATAAAAGTTGCACCTTCACTCAGCATTTTCTCTGTTTGATTTAATGCTTCTTTATCTGAAGAATAATTACCGCCATCAAAGAAAGAATCTGGTGTAATGTTTAGTATTCCCATCACTTTGGGAGTAGACAAATCAATAAGTTTTCCGTTGCAATTAATTGTCATTACTTCACAGTTGTATTTACTATCTTAGTCATTATTGGTGCTTTGTAATTATTCATTTGTGCTATTAAATCTTCAATAGAATCACTTACCAAAACCATGTTTCTGTTTTCAGGTTTTAAAAACCCTTCTTGTACCATTAAGTCTAATTGAGCAATCATAGGATTGAAAAAATTGTTGGTATTTAAAAAACCAATTGGCTTCGTTTCAATACCAAGTTGCCCTAAAGTAAGTACTTCAAAAATTTCGTCTAGTGTACCAAAACCTCCAGCCAATGAAATATAACCATCAACAAGTTTGCTCATTTTAACTTTACGAGTGCTCATTTTTTTGGTTACTATAACCTTAGTAATATCTGAATGTAGAACTTCCTCGTTTTTTAATAAATGCGGAATAATTCCAATAACTTCACCTTTATGTTTTAATAATTCGTCAGCTAATGCTCCCATCATTCCTATTTTTCCTCCGCCATAAACGAGTCCAATATTATGTTTGCCAAAATATGCGCCAACTTTCTCTGCTTCAGTTTTATAAATAGGATTAAAACCGATACTTGCTCCACAAAAAACTGCAATTTTATTCATTAGTAAAAAGAAATTTTTTAGTTTGTTAAATTTATCCGAAATTTACAAAAAATTAATAGTTTATATGCAGAATACTTCAAAACAGTACGATGATGTAATTGAGAAATGTCGCTCACTGTTTATCAATAAAATGGCAGATTATGGAAGTTCATGGAGAATACTTAGGTTGCCATCGCTTACAGATCAAATTTTTATTAAGGCACAGCGAATTAGAATGCTTCAAGAAAATGAAGTTAGAAAAGTTGAAGAAGGTGAACGTTCTGAATTTATTGGAATTATTAATTATTGTTTGATGGCATTGATTCAGTTAGAAAATGGTGTTGGAAAATATCCAGATTTTGATCTTAATAAATCTACAACTTTATATGATAAACATATTGCTGAGACAAAAGCCTTAATGGAGAATAAAAACCATGATTATGGCGAGGCTTGGCGAGATATGCGAATCAGCTCTTTGGCAGATTTAATTTTGCAAAAATTATTGAGAGTCAAGCAAATAGAAGATAATAAAGGGAAAACAATTGTATCTGAAGGGTTAGATGCAAACTATCAAGATATGATTAATTATGCAGTTTTTGCATTGATTCATATGAACGAAAAATAAAAATATACACTATGAAATTTTTAACACTTATAGCACGACTTTTTGTTGCTGCAACATTTATTTTCTCAGGATTTGTAAAACTGGTAGACCCTTTAGGATCTTCATATAAATTTGCAGAATACTTTGGAGCCGATGTTTTGAATATAGAATTTTTGATTCCATATGCATTGCCATTTTCAATTTTATTAATTGTAGCAGAAATTTTGCTTGGGGTTATGTTGTTAATTGGTTTTAAGCCAAAATTTACAACTTGGAGTTTGTTTTTAATGACCTTGTTATTCTTGTTTTTAACTTGGTACTCTGCGTATTATGATAAAGTGACTGATTGTGGTTGTTTTGGAGATGCTATTAAATTAACACCTTGGGAAACATTTAATAAGAATGTAGTACTAATTATTTTGATTGCATTTTTGATATTCGCAGTAAAATATATAAAACCATTGTTTAGTAATAACATCCTAAAATGGATAACTTTAGGCTCGTTAATGGTCTTTTTATATATCACATATCATGTATTAGTTCATTTACCAATTATAGATTTTAGACCATATGCTGTTGATAAAAGTATTCAACAGGGAATGAAAGAATTTGGAGTCGATGGCTTGCCAAAAGTACATGATTTTTATTTAGAAAACACTGATGGTGAAGACTTAGCCGATGAAATATTGAATACAGAAAAAGTGATGTTAGTAGTTGCTTATGATATAGATTTATCTGATATGGAAGGTTTTAAAAACATTCAAAAAGTAACAGATTTAGCCTTGAAAAATGGTTACTCTGTTTACGGTTTGTCTTCTTCTTATATAGATGATTTGATGGTTATAAATGAAAATAACAGCCTTAATTTTGATTGGCTTTTTGTTGATGGTACTGTATTAAAAACAATTATAAGGGCAAATCCTGGAGTTGTAACTTTAAACAAAGGAACAGTAACTGGAAAATGGAATTGGATTGATGCTGAAGATTTTAAACCATAAAATTTGAAACAAGCACTATTAGTATTTATAGGAGGAGGTTTTGGGAGTGTTGCTAGATATTTGATTGGTAAATACCTTAATAATGTTGAAAGTGGAATTCCTTACGGTACTTTTCTTGTTAATATTGTAGGAAGTTTGTTAATCGGAATCATCTTAGGTTTGGCAATTAAAAATGATACACTTTCGAGTAATCAAACCATATTTTTAGCAACAGGTTTTTGTGGAGGTTTTACTACTTTTTCAACTTTTGCATATGAAAATCATGCACTATTAAAATCCGGAGATTTTATGAGTTTTGCAATTTATACAATTGCAAGTTTTGCAGTAGGTTTTCTAGCTGTGTTTTTAGGAATGTTTTTAGTAAAATAATTTAAAAAATAATAGAATGAGTACTTTAGTAAATTATAAAAGTGAAGATGATTATGCAATTATTACAATTGCTAACGGAAAAGCAAACGCGATTTCACATGAAGTTATTGATGAACTAAATAGTGCTTTAGATAAAGCGAAATCAGAAAATAAAGTTGTTATCCTTACAGGACAGCAAGGAATTCTTTCTGCAGGATACGATTTAAAAGTAATGAAAAAAGGTCCAGATGCTGCAAAAGCCTTGGTTACCGAAGGATCTAAATTAGCATTAAAAATGTTGTCATTTCCACTGCCAATTATTGCTGCT
The DNA here is from genome assembly GCA_938018045.1 of uncultured Flavobacteriaceae bacterium. GTDB lineage: Bacteria > Bacteroidota > Bacteroidia > Flavobacteriales > Flavobacteriaceae > Urechidicola. The sequence goes on along the minus strand of CALIIP010000116.1, from coordinate 2,351 downwards.
TGTAATGGTCATGCTGTAGCAAAAGGAGCTTTTATATTATTATCATGTGATTATAGAATAGGAGTAGAAGGTGATTATAAAATTGGTTTGAATGAAGTGATGATTGGAATGACCATGCATAACGCAGGAATTACAATTGCTAAAGCCAGATTATCACCAGTTTATTTAGAGCGTAGTGTTAATAATGCTGAAATATATAATACCAAAGATGCTGTAAATGCAGGATTTTTAGATAAAATTGTACCTGAAGAGCATTTAATGGCAACAGCAACAAAAGTCGCTAAAATGTTTGGACAATTGCATATGAAAGCACATGCTGAAACAAAACTAAAAGTTAGAAAAACGTATTTAGACGAATTAGAAAAAGCAATAATACAAGATAGTAATAGTGAGATAGCTATTAATTCTTAATGTTTTCCAAAAGATAATACACCAGCTTTTATTTCAACATCTAAGTCGTTTTCTATAGGAGGAATAGGACAAGAATACTGATCGTTATAAGCACAATATGGGTTATAAGCTTTATTAAAATCAATAATTATTGTATCTCCTTTAGGAACTTTTACATTGATATAGCGTCCTGCACCATAAGATTCATTTCCGTTTGTTAAATCATTGAAGGGTAAAAATAAATTGTCTGCATATTTTGGATCTAATTTTGATCTTTGGCTTTGATAAAGTCTTAAAGAGAATTCTTTATCATCTATTGTAAATGTAGCAATGCCATATTGTGCATACAAAGGTAATCTTTCTGTAGATGTTTGCATTTCAAAAATCGGCTCATTTGGAGTTCTTTCAAAATTTGCGACAACTCTATAATTTTTATCAGTTGGGAAAAATGATAATTTTTTAAACTTTTTTAAATCCTTTTTCTTTAAAGGAGATGTTTTAACATCAGAATAGTAAACATTCAATTCATATTGATATTGTTCTATTTCTTCAGTATGAGTTTGTTCTTTGTTTTGCGCACAACTAGTATAAGAAATAAGTAAAATGATAATTATAAAAAAGTTTTTCATAAGATTGTTTATTGATGTTTTCTAGCAGTTTTATAAGTGCTAAAGTATACTATTTAGTTTGATGTTCTTTTTAAAATCAAGAAATGTTTATCCATAACATTTCCTGCTAAAATGAGGTTTCCAAAAGTCACAGCAACTGTTGATGCAGACATTTCTGTACCATCTTCCATATAAATCTGTTCTATTGTGTAATCTCCTTTTCCTTTGTAATTTATTTTTATAATTTCTGATGGTGATATTTTTTTGTTTCCTTTTGCATATTCAGCAAAATGAATTAAATCAGGATGAGCGCCAATCCATAAGTTTCCGTCAATATCAAACTCAATGTTGTCAACGCCAGTTTTACAATCTATATTTTCGATAAATTCAAGTGAGTTGTCACCTTTGATTTTGAAAACTTTTATTAAAAATTTTCTTGGAGAAGCAACAAATAATAAGTTTCGCTTTTCGTCAATATTAATACCGTTTGCATAGGCAATTCCGTCAGCAACTTCTGTGTAGTTTTCTCCATCAAAATATATCACATTAGAAACAGACAAACCACCATAATCTTCTAATAATCTCATCAAACCTTTAGTGTATTTATGGTCGTTTGTATAATAAAATCTATTTTCATCAATAATTTTAAGATCATTTGGACTAACCATCGTTGTGTGTTTTAATGTTTTTTGATGCGTTAGTTTTTTGCCGTTTAATTCAAAAGCTTCAATTGAATGACTGTTTTCTGTGTGGCTTATAGCAAGTATTTTATAAATACTGTCAATTTTCATCATCGAAATTCCATGAGGAGCAAATGGTTTTTTAAAATTGTCTGTTAAAAGAATCGGTTCATAGTTGTCATTTTTTAAATCCAAATAGTATAAACCACCAAACTCTTTATTAGTGCTTGGTAATGCTCTTCCGCTGGTTGATGAGATAATAGCAAAACTATCTTTTCTGCTTATAGCAATGTCTTCAACTCCAGGTAAATTTATTTTCTTAATAATTTCTCCTTCAAATTTATTTTCAATTGTTCTAAAAAAACCAGTTGATATAAAAATATTGGCAATAAAAATTAATAGTCCAAATAATAATAATAGTAAAACTCTTTTTAATAATTTCATTTTATAAAAATACAACATTCAATTATTTTATGTAGTTTTGATAAAACAATTATAATACCAAAATGACAAATAGTTCTTCATATCAGAATATAAATAAACAAAGGGTTTATACCTTTTGTCGGAAATTATATATGTTGTAACTATATCAGAATAAGAAATATCAATATAAATAGAATCCGACTTACAGTCGGATTTTTTAGTTTTGCACTATACCAAAATGAAAAAATTA
>CALIIP010000115.1 GCA_938018045.1 uncultured Flavobacteriaceae bacterium | reverse complement strand
ATTCCTTGTTTGATAGCACTTTTAATGATGGTCTTCTCAGTGTCTTTATCAATCAACATTTTAAACAACTTCACAGTTGCCAAAGCATCTCCTTCTGCACGATGTCTATTAGAAACAGGTATACAAAGCGTTTTACAAAGTTTTCCTAAACTATATGAATCTAAGTCTGGAATTAGTTTTTTGGTCAATTCTACAGTACAAAGAGTTTCTCGTTGAAATTTAAATCCCAATCTTCTAAATTCTGTTTTTAAAATGCGATAATCGAAATTTGAATTATGCGCAACTATAATACATCCTTCAGTTATTTCAATAATGCGTTTTGCAATTTCGTAGAATTTCGGAGCATTAACGAGCATGTTACTATTAATTCCAGTCAATTGAACTACAAATGGTTGGATATCTCGTTCTGGATTTACAAGTGTAATGAATTGATCTACAACTTCATGTCCATCATATTTATAAATAGCAATTTCAGTAATTCCTTCTTCGTTAAATTTTCCTCCTGTTGTTTCTATGTCTAGTATTGTATACAATTAGTAGTTTAAAAGTTTATAAAGTTAAAATGTATAAAAGTGTATTTGTTCAATCGTTTATTTCTATTTTCTTACTGCTTACTGCTTTTTCTATCTACTTCCAAAAATAGCACTTCCTACGCGTATCATTGTACTTCCTTCTTCAATCGCAATATTATAATCGCCACTCATTCCCATTGATAAAGTTTCAAGTGTGTAATGTTGAGTTCTCAATTCTTCAAAAATTGTTTTCAATGTTTTAAATTCTGATCTTACTTGTTTATCATCACTAGTAAAACTAGCCATACCCATCAACCCAACAATTGTAATATTTTCTAACTCTTTAAAATTATCATCAATTAAAATATCTTTAATTTCTGATGGCTCTAAACCAAATTTTGTTTCTTCTTCTGCAATTTTAACTTGCAATAAACAATTGATTATTCTGTCATGCTTTTTGGCTTGTTTATTTATCTCTCTCAGTGTTTTAAAACTGTCAACTCCATGAATTAAATCTACAAAATGAGCCATATATTTGACTTTATTTCGTTGTAAATGACCAATCATATGCCATTTAATATCTTTTGGCAGTTCATCATACTTGTCTACCATTTCTTGAATTCTGTTTTCTCCAAATATTCGCTGACCATTATTATAAGCCTCTAAAATAGAAGTTGTTGGTTTTGTTTTAGAAACTGCTACAAGTGATACAGAATCGGGAAGTTGAGTTGTTATTTTTTGCAGATTATCAGCAATAGACATATAAAAATTGATTAAAATTCATACAAAGTTAAACCGCTTCGTAATTTTGGTTCAATATACGTACTTTTTGGTGGCATTTTAAGGTTTGCATCAGCAATTGCTTTCAATTGTGATATAGTTGCAGGAAATAAGCCAAAAGAGACTTTGAATTTCCCAGAGTCAACTTCAGTTTTTAAATCTATTTCAGCATTTTTTGCTGGTATATACTTTATTTTATTATTATTTCGAAGGTCATCAATACCTAAAATTGGATTCAAAACAGTATCATACAATAATTGTGCATCTAAATCACTTAATGGATTTTCGATTTTATAAATGGTTTTCCGAAGATAAAGTGAGTAAAATTCGCCATCTAAATACATAGAAAAATGATGTTTTTTTGATGGTTTATATAGCTGCTGACCAAGGTTTTTTACTCTAAATAGTTCGTCAAGTTTGTCTAAATATTGCTTTTTTGATAATCCGTTTAAATCTTTTACAAACCTGTTGAAAGAAGAAATTTTCAAGTTTGATTCAGGAATTAAATAACTCATAAAAAAATTATAATCTTCTGAACCATTGTGTTTTAGATTTCTTGATTTTAATTCTTGGGTAAGTAAATATGAAGAGGCAGATCGATGATGGCCATCAGCAATATAAACAGCATTTATCTTTTTAAATTCATCAGAAATAGTTGAAATATCATTTTCATCTGTCACTAACCATACATAATGAGATTTTAAATCTCGCGATGTAAATTCATATTCTGCACGTTGTTTTTGATACTTAATAAGAATTTCATCAATAATATCATTATCAGGATAGGTGAGTAGTACAGGCTCAGCGTTAAAACCTACAGATTTCAGATATTTTTGAAATAAAATTTCTCTACTGCGAATTGTTTCTTCATGCTTTTTTATGACATCATTTTTATAATCGTCAGATGAAGTTGCGGCAATAATTCCGCAGAAAGTATTTTCTTCTGTTACTTTTTTATAAATATAGAATGTAGGCTTGTCGTCTTTAGTTAAAAGATTATGCTCTTTAAACTCCATATAACGGCTACGAATCATAGAAAAACGATCTTCTGCCGAAGTATCGTGTTGCGACTTATAACTAGGACTTATAATGTGCAAAAACGATAAAGGATTGAATTCTAACTGAGCACCTAACTCAGCATCTGTATATGATTCATAAGAGCGCGAAGAAACCAAAGCAATTTTATCTCTTTGTGCTCTTACTGCTTTAAATGGTTTTACAAAAGCCATTAAATTACCCTAAAATTGAGATAATTTGTGATGCTAATTCTGTTCCAATTCTATCTTGTGCTTCTCCAGTTGCTGCACCAATATGCGGAGTTAGCGACAATGCAGGATTCATCAATAATTGCATTTCTGGAGTTGGTTCTTTTTCAAAAACATCCAAAGCTGCACTTGCAATTTTTCCGCTTTCTATTGCATTTACCAATGCAATTTCGTCAACGACACCACCACGAGCAGCATTTACAAGTATTGCACCTTCTTTCATCATATCAAACTCTTGTTTACCTATCACATATTCTTTTTGTGCAGGAACGTGAAGTGTAATAAAATCTGATTGTTTTAAAACTTCTTCTTTAGAAATTGTTTTGATGTCAAAGTTTACTGTTTGACCATCAAAAAACGATAATTCTAAGTTTACATTTTCCATAAATGGATCAAAAGCAACAACTTTCATTCCGTTTCCAAGAGCGACCTTAGCAGTTGCTTGACCAATTCTTCCAATACCAATAACACCCAATGTTTTTCCTTTTAGCTCTGTACCTTTAGCAGATGCTTTTTTCAATCCTTTAAAGTTAGTATCTCCTTCTAAAGGCATGTTTCTATTGTTTTGTGGAAGAAAACGAGCCATTCCATACATGTGAGCAAAAACCAATTCTGCAACCGAATGTGATGAAGCTGCAGGTGTATTGATCACTTTCAATCCTTTTTCACGAGCATATTCAACATCAATATTATCCATTCCAACACCTCCACGGCCAATAATTTTGAGCGATTTACAACCATCTATTATATCTTTTCTTACTGTTGTTGCACTTCTAACAAGTAGAACTGTGATTTCGTTTTTATTGATATAATCTAATAATTGATTTTGTGCTACAGTTGTAAGAATTACTTCATAACCTGCTTTTTCTAATGCTGTAACACCACTTTGTGCTATACCGTCGTTTGCTAATACTTTCATGTTTTTATATTTTTTTCATCTCATTTACCAATACTTGAACACTCTCAAGTGGTAATGCATTGTACATACTTGCTCTATAACCACCAACAGAACGATGTCCTTTCAATCCGTTGATTCCTGCTTCATTGCAAAGTTTGTCGAACTTCTCTTGATTGCTTTGTTCTGTCAAATTAAAAGTGATATTCATTAATGATCTATCTTCTTTTGCCGCAAAACCTACAAATGCAGGATTGCTATCTATTTCAGCATATAATAATGCTGCTTTTTCTTCATTTCTTTTCTCAATTGCTGATATTCCACCTAAATCATTTAACCATTGTAATGTTAACATAGAAGTGTAGACTGCAAAAACTGGAGGTGTATTGAACATACTATCTTTACCAATATGAACTTGATAATCTAGCATTGAAGGTATTTGTCTTCCAGTTTTACCTAAAATTTCATCTTTTACAATTACCAATGTTGCTCCTGCAGGGCCCATATTTTTTTGTGCTCCTGCATAAATTAAATCAAACTGTGTAAAATCTATTTTACGCGAAAAAATATCTGAACTCATATCACAAACTAGCAATCCATCTGTTTTTGGAAACGCTTTTAATTGTGTTCCGAAAATAGTATTGTTACTTGTTACATGCATATAATTTGCATCTGAAGGAACGGTATAGTTTTTTGGAATATAATTGTATCCTTTATCTTTTGATGATGCTAAAACATCAACTTCACCAAACAATTTTGCTTCTTTTAACGCTTTTGAACTCCAAGTTCCTGTGTCTAAATATGCTGCCTTACCATCAACCTTCATTAGATTGTATGCTGTCATTAAGAATTGCATACTTGCGCCTCCTTGTAAGAATAAAACAGCGTATCCTTTAGGTAAATGAAGTAATTCTTTTACAAGATTGATTGCCTTATCCATAACTTCAACAAAAGATTTACTTCTGTGAGAAATCTCAATCAATGAAAGGTCTTCACCATTAAAATTTAATATCGAATCAGATGCTTTTTTTAAAACTTCTTGAGGTAAAATACAGGGACCTGCACTAAAATTATGTTTTTTCATGTGGATATATCTAATGATAAGAATTAAATGCAAATTTCAATAAAAAAAGACAATTATTTACTACAAAAGAGTTAAAATATTCGCAATTTTTACCAACAATTTTTACAGATTGTTTATAAAATTGATAGTGTCAACGTCATCAGCATAGTCCCATAAATTAGGAGTCTGAGTTTTTCCAAATTCCACACTATTTTTGATGTTGAGATTACCAACAACACACTGAATATTGTCTTTGTCTTCTTTTAATTTTTGAAGTAATTTTTCTTCTGAAGTATAGTATTCATAAAACAACGTAGCAATAGGCGAGGAGTAACTTGGATCTTCTTTGAGCATCAAAAACCCGTTTTCTTGAAGTTTGAAAAGGCTCATTAAATATACGGCTTTGTTATAATCATAGTTGTTTTGATACTTATTATAATTTATGATATCACCATATTTAAAGATGGCTTTGAATAAATTGTCAAAATCATAATCAGTTGGAACAAATATTTTTGAAACATTTCTACATCCTAAACCAAAATATCTAAAAATGTCTTCCCCAAAGGCGTCTAATTCTTCTTCAGTTTCATTTCCTGTTAAAATTGCTACTGAATTTCTGTTTTTTCTGATAATACTTGGATATTTCCCAAAATAATATTCAAAATAACGTGCTGTATTGTCACTTCCAGTTGCAATAATTGCATCAAAATCGACCAATTCTTTATCAGTAAAAGAAATTTTCCCTTTAAATTCAGGCTCAATATGTTCCAGATATTTTGCAATCAATGGAAGAAAATGTTTATCGTTTGAAGATAGTTTTACAAGTACATTTTTCCCTGAAATAAGAACTGCTAAAAAATCATGAAAGCCAACTAAAGGTATGTTTCCAGCCATAATAATGGCAATTTTCTTGTCTGCTTTTTCTTGAAAAGTATATGTTGAAGTCCATTTTGAAAGATTTTCTATAGAGAGTGATTTTGCCCAATTTTCGAGAGAAAACAGCACATTATCATCAGTAAACCAACCATTGTATTCTTTTGCGCGTTTGATTTGTGTTTTAAATATATCAAAAAATAAATCATTGTAAAGTATATGCTCTTTATTTACAATACCTTCCGTAGAAAATTGACTTAAAAAGTCGCCTAATTTTACAAATGCGGATATTCTATTTTCTAATTTCATTTTCTAAAACTTTTGGCGTATTTTTGCAGGCAAATTTAATGCAATAAAAAACAATGGCAATAATAATAACTGATGAATGTATAAATTGTGGTGCTTGTGAGCCTGAATGTCCTAATACGGCAATTTATGAAGGTTCAGAAGATTGGAAATATTCTGAAGGAACATCACTAAAAGGGAAAGTTGTCTTGCCAAACGGAAAAGAGGTGGATGCTGATGAAGTACAACAGCCAATTGATGACGAAGTTTATTTTATTGCACCAGATAAATGTACAGAATGTAAAGGGTTTCATGATGAGCCTCAATGTGCTGCTGTTTGTCCTGTTGATTGTTGTATTCCAGACGAAGATGTTGTAGAGACAGAAGAAGAGTTGTTAGGAAAACAAGCATTCATGCATCCTGAAGGTTAATCCTATTTTATTAATTTTTTTGAGCGACAACTGCATATGCATCAAATGCGTATGATGGTTTGTCTATAAATTTAAGTATTTCAAATCCGTTTTGAAACAAAAATAATTCCCATTCATTTTTTGTAAATGCTCTAACTGTTGAAGTGTCTTTTGCAATTACTGATTGTTTTTCATAGTAAGTTGCTTTCCAACGAAACATGAAATTTTCTTCATTAGGAAGGTATTCAAAATAGGAGTCTCTAGAATAAAATTTATCATCAAATTCTGCTTTATGAACTACTTTTTCATCTTTATTTATTTTTTTGAAAAAGCGATTTGCATCTATAAAGTCAAAACATAGTATTCCTTTTTGCTCTAATGCTTTGTGTATACTCTTTAGTGTATTATTGATAGATATATTATCTAATAAATAACTAGAAGTACGACCTGTAATTAAAATACATTCATAAGGATCTTTAACTTTAAAATCAGACATGTCTCCAAAAATAAAATGACTATTTGGATTTTTAGTTGTCGCTAATTGAATCATATCTTTACTATAGTCCATTCCATTATAGTCGAAGTTATTCTTTATGAAATGTCTAGCAAGATTTCCTGTTCCAGAACCTATTTCTAGTAATTTAGACTTACTGTGTTCATGCATTATTTTACTATAAAAAAAGTATTCTTCTTTATAATTAATAAAGGTTTGATACATCTTGTCATAAATAATTTC
>CALIIP010000114.1 GCA_938018045.1 uncultured Flavobacteriaceae bacterium | reverse complement strand
TCTGTTCCTAAACTAAACCTTGCAACTTGAGAAGGATTGTCTATCCCTTGTCCAACATAAGATTTTATCATTGGAAACTTAGCGGAAAGTTCTGGTGCCAAAGAAGAGGCCTCTTTTATAGAAAATTTTTGCAACCCAAATTCTGTAGGCAGCTCAATAATTTTATTACCTGTAGATGTTACGCTATTTTTAAAATTATTATAATTTAAAGAATATACCTTAAATTCAGAAGGGCTGTTTTTTCTAAATTTTAATTCTTTTTCAGAAAAATTATTTTCTTTTTCAGATACCAAATCCCATTGTTTACTTTGAGAATTTACTCCAACAAAAAATAGAAGAAATAAAAAAAGTAAAAATAAATTATTTGATTTTGAGTAACTTGTTTCCATTTTATTAAGGTTTTAAATTCATGTAAGGGGCAATATAAAAGATCATCTAAAAGGTAAAGATAATATTTTTATTAGAATTTTGTAAACCTATATGGTTAAAAAAATATTTTTCAATAAAAAACCTTTATTTAATTATCAATTTTTTAGTTGCTAATTTATTTCCACTTTTAACGTTTAATAAATATACTCCTGAAGATACTGCTCCAAAATTTAACTCTTTCTTAAAAATTCCTGAATTATTGACATGTAAACCAGAAGATATTAGTCTACCTCTAATATCGTATAATGATACTTGAACATCTTCAATAGAACTTAAAGAAATGTTTACAGTTCCTTTTGATGGATTTGGATATATATTAAATAATGTAAAATCATTTTCTTCAACAGATAATGCGCTTGCAGTAACATCTATTTGGCCTCCATTTATATTAAAGAATATATTATTTGTTCCTCTTACCATAACTCTACAATTTTCTGCATCTATATTAGGTACAGTAATATCAAAACCTCTTTCATTAGGTACAGAAGAAGCTAATACTGTAGGATATGTCATTCCTCCATCAGTTGAAAATAAAATATCAACATTTTCAGCATTCACATCACCCGAATTTGATCCTCCGTTTTCCCAATCTATAGTTTCGGTTGTATTCCCTACCCATGATGTCGATGATGATTGTGATGTCACAATAAATGGCCCTGAAGAACCATCTATAGTTATTTTTACATCATCTCTAGCACTGTTACCTCCTCCAGCATTATTATCTCTAACTACTAGCGAAAAGTTTAACTCTCTTGCTACTGAAGGAAGAACTTCCCAAGTTGAAGATGTATTACCAGCAAGAAGCGTTTCTAATTTTGGCATATACCTATTAGATGATATGGATGATGGGTTTGATCGAAAAGCCGGTCCTCCAGTGTTAGTTGAAAGAGGTGGCATTGTAGCTACTTCAATATCTGTTTGTTCCCAATTATAAGTAAGAACATTCGCTACATCTATATCTGTACCAACGCCTTCTAAAACAAATGGAGTTGAATGAGGAATTACATAATCTGCACCTGCATTTGAAGTCGGCACAGAATTCCCATTTAAATTGACATTTGCACAAGTTGCTGAATTTTGAATAGTACTCCACATTTCATCTATATTTACCGAGTGAAAATGATCATCACTATTGTTTTGAACATTAGGAGCACAAATACCTGCATATCCCATAATAGTTGATGCACTTCCAGGTTCTACAGCAGTACTATTATTCCTATTACAACCATTATTTTGTGTATGGTTTGCACCAAATTGGTGTCCTATTTCATGAGAAACATAATCAATATCATAAGGGTCACCTATAGGAGATGGTATACCAGTTACTCCTCTTGCTTTAGATCCACTAATACAAACAACTCCTAAACCTGCTAAACCTGAACCTCCAATGCTAAAAATATGACCTATATCATAATTTTCATCTTCAATTTGAGCATCACAAATACTTTGGACTTCGTTAATCATGGTCCCAGCGCTTCCATCTGTAATACCGTCTGTAGATGCATCTAAAAATATAATCAAATCATTATTTGCAACAATTTCCATCCTAACTCCTAAATCTCTTTCATATACACCATTAATTCTTGTCATTGATGTATTCATTGCTGATAAAACAGCCGCTTTTTTAACTTCATCTGTTGCAGCTGGAGAAACACCTTGATTAGTTAGATGAAACTGTGCATACTCTCCAGAACATACTATTGCCAAACGAAACGTTCTTAAGCTACCGTCATCTGCATTACTAAAAGAACTTATATTTTTGATTTGAGGTTGTTTTATTTCGTCTTCTACCAAACATTCAAAATCTGATTGAACCCTTATTAAACTACCTCTGCTATATGCTAAATAATTATTGTTGTCATTTGTATAGGGGTCTATATAAAAAGTTTCTTTGCCAGCAGAAAAGATAACTGCATGTAAACCATCAGTTCCTATACTAAACCTTGCTATCTGTAAAGGATTATCTATTCCTTGTCCTACGTAAGACTTTATCATTGGAAATTTAGCGGAAAGCTCTGGAGCCATAGAAGAAGCTTCTCTAACAGAAAACATTTGTAACCCCATTTCAGTAGGCAATTCTATAACCTTATTTTCTTTAGAAGATAAGGCTATAATATTATTTTTAAAATTAGTATAATTTAAAGAGTATATTTTAGATTTTGAAGGGCTGTGTTTTCTAAATTTCAGTTCGTCTTTATAAAAATTATTTTCTTTTTCAGAAACTAAATCCCACTGTTTGTTTTGAGAATTTACTCCAACAAAAAATAGAAGAAATAAAAAAAGCAAAAATAAATTATTTGAATTTGAGTAACTTGTTTCCATATTATTAAGGGTTTGAATTCATGCAAGGGGCAATATAAAAGATAATCTAAAAGGTAAAGATAATATTTTTATTAGAATTTTGTAAGCCTATATGGTTAAAAAAATATTTTTCAATAAAAAACCCAACACATTGTGTTGGGTTTTTTAATTATTTATTTTACTGTATGAGTATTAAAATCTATCCTCCAAAGTCATCAAATCTAATGTGCTCATCTGGAATACCAAAGTCTTCTCCCATTTTTTGAACCGCTTGGTTCATTAATGGTGGTCCACAGAAATACAATTCAATATCTTCTGGTGACTCATGAAGATTTAAGTAGTTTTCTATCACACAATTGTGAACAAAACCAACAAAACCATCTCCTTCACCCTCTAAGTTTTCTTTTACTTTCCAGTTTTCTTCTGGTAAAGGTTCAGATAAGGCAATATGGAATTTGAAGTTAGGAAAATCTTTTTCTAACTTATAAAAATGATCTAAGTAAAACAATTCGCGCTTAGAACGACCTCCATACCAATACGATACTTTACGACCTGTCTTCAAAGTTCTAAATAATTCATACAAGTGTGAACGCATTGGCGCCATTCCTGCACCACCACCAACATATAACATTTCACTTTCAGACTCATTGATAAAGAATTCACCATAAGGTCCAGAAATTATTACTTTATCTCCTGGTTTTTGGTTGAATATATAAGAAGATGCTATTCCTGGGTTTACATCCATCCAAGCACCTTTTGCTCTATCAAAAGGAGGTGTTGCAATACGCACATTTAACATAATTTCTCTTCCTTCGGCAGGAAAAGAAGCCATAGAATAAGCACGCTCTACTGTTTCT
>CALIIP010000113.1 GCA_938018045.1 uncultured Flavobacteriaceae bacterium | reverse complement strand
CTTTCATTAGTTGAAGGAAAAGGAGAAAACGAACTGAGTAGTATAAAACGAGAAATAATTGTTACAAATCGTGATATGTCAATTCCTACGTTGTTTGAAACACTTATTGAAAAACGAGAACATGTTGCTTTGGTTGTAGATGAATTTGGCTCTGTTAGCGGATTGGTAACTCAAGAGGATGTTATTGAAACCTTATTAGGTTTCGAAATCATGGATGAAAGCGACAATATTGAAAATTTACAAAGTTTTGCTAAAAAGCGATGGGAACAACGCGCTAAAAAATTAGGACAATTAGATGATAATGAAGAAAAAGAATAGTCTAAAATTAGTTATACTCTTTATTTAGCATTTCCTTCATCATCATATTCATAATACAAATAGTCATTGTAAGGAAAACGTTGGATGTGAATTTTTTTAACCTCATCAAAAACTCTTTTTTTAAAGGCTTCCATATTTTCTTTTTCCAATGCAGATATGAATAAACAGTTATCACCAAGTTCATTCATCCAAGTTTTTTTCCAATCATCAAGAGAATAGTGTTCTTTGGTCTTTTCAGTATCCACATCGTCATCTTCTATTGTTTTGTGTTCAAATGCATCAATCTTATTAAAAACGAGAATAGAAGGCTTGCTTAGGCTTTCAATCTCTTCTAAAATTTTATTTACTGATGCAATATGGTCTTCAAAATTAGCGTGCGAAATATCAACTACATGTAATAGCAAATCAGCTTCACGAACTTCATCAAGTGTAGATTTAAAAGATTCTACCAATTGTGTTGGGAGTTTTCTTATAAATCCAACAGTATCGGTCAATAAGAAAGGAATATTTTTAATCACCACTTTTCGTACTGTTGTGTCTAGTGTTGCGAAGAGTTTGTTTTCTGCAAACACATCGCTTTTACTGACAACATTCATCAAAGTTGATTTCCCAACATTTGTATACCCAACTAATGCAACTCTAACCATTTTTCCACGGTTTTTACGTTGCACAGCCATTTGTTTATCAATGGTTAGTAATTTCTTTTTAAGAATGGTAATTTTATCACGTATAATACGTCTATCTGTTTCTATCTCTGTTTCACCAGGACCTCTCATTCCAATACCTCCTTTTTGTTTGTCAAGGTGCGTCCAAAGTCTTGTTAAACGTGGTAATAAATATTGGCATTGTGCTAATTCTACTTGTGTTTTTGCAGAACTTGTTTGTGCTCTTTGTGCAAAAATATCTAAGATTAAATTGGTTCTATCTAAAATTTTACAATCCAGCACCTTTTCTATATTTCTTATTTGTGCTGGTGATAATTCATCATCAAAAATAGCAGTACCAATATTATTACTTTCTATATAACGTTGTACTTCTTCCAATTTTCCTGTTCCAATAAATGTTTTTGGATGTGGTTTTTCTAATTTTTGTGTAAATCGTTTTACAGCAACTCCTCCTGCAGTTGTAGTTAAAAACTCCAACTCATCTAAATATTCTTTTGTCTTTTCTTCGTTTTGTAGTTGTGAAACTACAGCGATTAAAACTGCCTTTTCTGATGTTGCTTTTTTCTCTTCTATCATGCTACAAAGGTAAGGAAAAGACTTAAGAGACAAAGATTCAAAGTAAAAAGGTTCAAAGTGATAATTTTCATTGGAAATATGTTGTATTTTCGAACTTCAAAATTCAATTATGTTTTCATATTTTAAATCAGAAGAAAAAGACAAAAATGCTTTTACAATTGCATTTTATAATCTCGAAAACCTATTTGATACATTAGACGATCCTAAAACATTTGATGATGATTTTTCTTCTTCTGGTAAACAGAAATGGAATAAAAAGCGCTATTTAAAAAAAATAGACAGATTGAGTGAAGTTATCAAACAATTAGGAATAGAAAAATCATTTATTCCTCCAGTTATTGTAGGTGTTGCTGAAGTTGAAAACAAAAAAGTGTTAGAAGATTTGGTTAACTCTAAAGATTTAAAAGAATTTCATTATGATTATGTGCATTATGATTCTTTGGACGATAGAGGTATTGATGTCGGACTACTATATAATAAAAAGTTATTTGAATTAATAAATTCAGAACGATTTATGCTTTACATAGAAAACGAAGAAGGAAAACAAGATTTTACACGTGATGTTTTATTAGTAAAAGGAAACTTTAATGGAGAGTTGATACATGTATTGGTTAACCATTGGCCTTCACGCAGACAAGGAACAGAAGAGTCTGAATACAAGCGAATAAAGGCATCAGAATTGAATAGAGAAATTATTGACAAGATACGTCTTGAAGATGAAAATGCAAAGATTGTAGTTATGGGAGACTTTAATGACAATCCAACCAATAAGAGTATTCAAAATCTTGTAAAGGATGATTTTTACAATCCCATGCAAAGTATGATGTCTAAAAAGAAAGGTTCATTAAAACATAAATCAACTTGGTATTTGTTTGATCAAATTATTTTCTCTAAAAACTTTATGGATACAGATGAAAATCAACATTCTTTTAAGTATGCAGAGATTTTTGATCGTGATTTTATGAAAGTTTTTAAAGGAAAAAACAAAGGAAAACCCTTTAGGACTTTTATTGGCCCATGGTATCAAGGAGGCTTTAGCGACCACTTTCCTGTATATGTTTATTTGAAGAAAAATTAATAACAAAAAACCCAAAGCATTGCTTTGGGTTTTTTGTTATTAGTATATGTCTATTACATTCCAGTAACTTTCACATCGTCAATATGATATCTAGTTTCTGATGAACCAGCAGCACCTTTATATTTAAAGGCTACATTTACATTCCCGTTTAAACAAGAAATATTAGTGTCCAATAATACAAAACTACCAAAACCACCGCTTCCAACAGGAATATCAACATCTAATTGTGTCCATTCAGTTGTTGTTGGGTCTCCAGTATAATTTTCTGTAATATGAGCTGTTAATACTTGCCCTGTTTCAAAGTTTGCAGAAATTTCAAAACTCAATTCTTCTTGTGTTGTACCATCTAAATTAATCGCTGGTGAAACCATCCATGTTTCCATAGGATTTTCTCCTGTTCCGAAAGCTGAGACTTTCATATATCTATCTCCACTAAATGAATTACTTTCAAAAAGTTCACTTCCTCCTGACACATTAACATTTGTCCAACCAAGACCAGTTAAATCTCCGTTATTAAATACTCCTTGAAAATCTTCATTGAAAATTGTCATCGCTGTTGAAGTAGCTCCATCACAAGCTAATATTACAGGGTCACATCTATCAGTATTAGAAAACTCTAAATCAGTTGGACTATTAATTACAAATACTAAAAAGTCTGCGCGAAAATCTTTCATTAATATAGCATTCATATTTCCTACAGGTTCTGGTAGAGTATAAGAACTAAAGTCTGCAAACGTACTAGTTTGTAAAGTTACTCCAGATTCATCTGCACAACTGAATAAGTTTCTAAACCCATCAAATTGATCATTTGCTTCTCCAGAAAATGTTTTTCCTAATTCATTAACTTCAAATTGCATGTCACTTAACTGAACGAAGGTGTTAATATGATCTTCTGTAATATCAGCTGTTGTAATAGAAGTTGGAACTATAGTTGCTACTTCTGTTGAGCGAAGAATACTAGTTAAATATGAATATAACGGTACTTCGTCTAAACTAAAACCACCTGCATCAACTCCTACTGAATATCTCCCTAAAGCTGAAGTATCAGTTGGATCATTATCTTCACCATCTTCATAAGAAATACTTAGTCCTGCCATTTTTATGTATACTTTTCTACCAATTTCATAAGATTCAAATAATGATGATTTATCAATCAAGATTTCTATCCCATGCATTGGATTACTCGGGCTGTCTTGAATTACAATTGATTCAAAAAAGTTACCAGCATAATCACTAGAAACCACATACCCAGTAAATACTACATTAGAATCCCCATCAAAAGTCATTTTAGACTCTCCTTCGTCATTAAAGTGTTGGTCTAGAGCACTTTTTACATTTTCAATAGTTGAAGTTACAGTTACATCTGGCTCCACTTGATTAGCTACTGGCGGAACATCATATTCATCTGAATCTACACAAGACGCAACTGTTATAGTTACGAATGCTATTAGTATTAGTTTTAAAAATTTAATTGTTTTCATCTTGCTTTTATTTAATATTTTTTTAGTCTTTTAATTAAAATCTGTAATATACATTTAAGTAGTATGACGCACCGTATCCGTTCCAATATTTAGATCCAAATATTGGTGTGTCACGTGCTTTGTCTTCGCTTAGTGTTCTAAAATTAGCGTTTCGAGATTGTTCAAAACCTCCTGTTTTGTATTGTGTATCTAAAACATTACTTATTGTTGCAAAAAACCCAATATAATTATCGTTAAGTTTCCAAGATTTTCCACCAACAACATTTACTAAGAAGTAATCATCAAATTGTTCTTGTGCTAATAAACCTCTTGCTACTTCTGGATCGTAATCATTAAATTGTTGACCATCAATTGGATCGCTACTAAAGTTACTAGTTCTAGTAATTGGCGCTACATCTACATAACCATTAGAGAAATAGTTTGTTGTTGCTCCAAACCACCAGTAATTAGGGTCTCTGTATTCAAAACCTACAGACATTGCTCTTTGTGGACCACCTGCAACATGATAATTTTTTAATGCAGATTCTCCAAATTCTATATTATCATCAAAATCATCAGAAGCTAAATATAAGTTTGGATTGCTATCATATATATAGTCACCAATTGCAGCAGCACCTTTCAATTTAATAGTTGGTGTTATTTGGTATTCTATACCTAATTCCAAACCAATATTACGTTTGTCAACACCAGTTAAAACTTCTTGAACGAATGCAGCAGTTTCACTGTCATTAATACCGCTAATTCCATCAGCATAGAAGAAAGAAATTTCTGTTGCGTCTTCAAACTTGGTATAATAACCTGTTAAACGCCCTTTTATTTTTGGAGTTCTGATAATATAACTCGCATCAAAAGATGTTATTTTTTCATCAGTTAAACCAACTACAATATCATTATTTTCTCTTGAATTAGAAAATGTATTTCTAACAGTCGGTGCTTTTGTTAAATATCCTGCATTAAAGTCTAATAAATGACGCCCAGATATTTTATAGGTTAAACCTGCTTTTGTACTGAAATTTGTAAAACTTACTTTTTCACTTTTCCCAAAAGAACGATTTCCTAGGAAACGACCATTTTCATACAATCCATTTCTTTGGTAATCTGTTGTAGATAACTTTCCGGCTAAGTAAAAATCAACCTTGTTGTATTTAAACTGTGCTTGTGCAAATGCATCTAAAACAGAAGCTTCTATTTCAAAGTTATATCGATATTTATCTCCAACTTGTGCTAATCTATTAGGATTTCTTAAGTCATTTTGCGCTTCCTCTATAGTTTCAGAAAAAGAATCAACATTTAAATAACCATTTCCTCCTAATAAGTCTAATATTTCTGCAAAATTTTCAGATTTCAAATTACGGTAAGAAACCGAAGCATTTAAATCTATATTTTCATTTAATTCTGTTCTAAAAATAGTATTGAATGAGATTTGGGTATCATCATTTCTATCCTCATACAAAGCGTAAATAGAGTTTCCTCCAAAAGATGTAGAAGCTAAGTTAGCTTGGTATAATGAGTTCCAATTTATCTGCCCATCATTTCTAAAATTTTGTTCTGCTAAATATGCGTTTGAATAATCTGGATTATTTATATCACGAAGAAAATAGCTTGGCATTTTTTGATAATATGTTGGATCTGGATTTGAACCACCACCTTCTATATATTGAGTTCCATTAATGTCAGTTTCAATACTTGTCCCTCCTTGATCTAAACGACTATTTCCAACTTTTCCCGTTTGATAAGCAATGTTGGTGTTTAATGTCGTTTTTTCGCTAATATCCCAATAATGGTTTAACATAAACACAGGCTCTTCAATCTCTCGAACTCTTGAGTTTCTTTTGTTACCATCTTGATATCCCCAATAAGCGTTGTAAGTATTTCCTTTTAGGTCATAAGCTTCTTGTGTATTTGGAGAAGATTTCCCCCTTCTATTTGGTGTATAAAAAGCCGTAAAATTTAAACTGTGTTCATCATTTATTTTTTTCTCTACAGATGCGAAAAACGAATTAGAATCATATAGTGTAGCGTCGTTATAACCTTCATTACCATAACGTCTTGAAGCAGAAACTGCATATGCCCAACCGTTTTCATTCATTCCAGAAGAATAAGTTGCCATTACACGTCCAACATAGCTTCTGTTAGAAGAAGCATAAGAAACCCTTCCACCTTGTCTTACTTCAGAAGCTCTCATTGAAACGTTATTAGAACCTCCAATTCCACCAAAAGTAAATTCAGATGGCGCTAAACCGTTAGATATTGATTGGTTACGCATTACATCATTTAATCCTCCCCAATTACTCCATTGTGGTCGACCATTGTAGATTTTGTTCATCTCAACTCCGTTGATTAAGAGTTTTCCGTTTTCAGAATTATACCCTCTTGCTCTAAAGAATGTAGAACTAAACTCATAGGCTGCTGTACTTGAAAAAACATCTCTTGACGCTTGTAACAAACCTGCAGTATTATCTGCTCCACCTTCATCATCATTTAATTGATCTTCAGATAGCGAAATAACACTTAAATCTAATTGAGTAGTTAGATCTTTGTACAAAAAGATTGTTCCTAAATCAACCGTAGAATTTTCAACTACTGTAACTGGAAAACTTTGAGTTTCATAACCCTCAAACTGAACGTTTATTAATTGACTTCCGGCTGGCACATTTGACAATGTAAAGCCACCATTCTCGTCAGTTAATTGTTTAATAGTTGTTCCTTCAACGCTAATGGTAACTCCAGTTATAGAGTTGGTATTGTCGCTATCAGAAACATTTCCTTTAACAACACCTTGTGATTGCGCATTTGCCGTAAAGACAAATAACACACCAAAAAGCATTGTGCTAATAAATTTTCTCATATTGTTTTAACTATTTAAAGCGAACTTTTTTCGCGAAACAAAAGTAAAGCTTTTTAGAGTAATTTTATGTTAATTTAACATTATTATTGTTTTGGCTCAACTTTTGTACTTATTTTTGTAGTATCTATAAAATCAACAACATATGAAATATATTTTTCTTTTTTTTGCAACTTTTTTTCTTATTGGAAACACTGCGTTTTCACAAGATAAAAATTATCAAATAAGAACCCTAGCTTTTTATAATCTCGAAAACCTTTTTGACACAATTGATAACACAGCAAAGAATGATGAAGCAAGTCCGATGATGGAAATTAAAGGCAATAGATCAGAAGTTTATTGGGATAAAATTGACAAACTTGGAAGTGTACTTTCTAAAATAGGAGTTGAAAAAGCAAAAAACAGTCCTGCAATAATTGGTGTTGTTGAGATTGAAAATGATACGGTATTGAGAGATTTAGTTGCCGGAAAATTTTTGAAAGACAAGCGATACAGTATTGTGCATTATGAATCACCAGACAAAAGAGGAATAGATGTTGGGTTACTATATCAGCCTCGTTATTTCAAACCTGTAAATCACCAAAGTTTTGAATTGTTGATTTATGATAATGAAGGAGAACGAATTTTCACTAGAGATCAATTATTAGTATCTGGATATTTGGATGATGAATTGATACATATAATCGTAAATCACTGGCCATCAAAAAGAGGAGGAACAAGAAGTATTCCTTATAGACAAAAAGCCGCTGCTTTAAATTTAAAAATCATGGAACAGATTCGTGAGAACGAACCAAATGCTAAAATTATAACGATGGGAGATTTTAATGATGATCCTATTGAGAGTAGTTTTAAGAAAATAATGAAAACAAAGAGGAAGAAGAAAAATGTAAATGAAAACGATATTTACAACCCTTTTGAAGACATGTTTATTAGAGGTTTCAATACTGCTGGTTATAGAGATAATATTAATTTGTTTGATCAAATTCTTATAAGTTCTCAATTGTTGACAACAAACAAAGATTTCTCGACTTATAAAATGTTAAAAGCTGGAATTTACAATCCTAAATACTTAATAAACAGTAAAGGAAGATACAAAGGCTACCCTTTTAGAAGTTTTTCTTGGGGAACTTATACAGGAGGTTATAGTGACCACTATCCCGTTTATACATATCTTATTAAAGAGAAAAAATAATTTTCAAAAACTTTATTGTATATTTAGAGGCCTTGAAGCTTGAGTTTTAAGGCCTCTAAATTGCTATAGATGAAACATTTTTTAAGCACACTTGTGCTATTATCTCTTGTTTTAAATTCTTTTTCTCAAGAGAAAGAGTATAAAATAAAAACAATTGCATTCTACAATCTTGAAAACCTATTTGATACGATTGATAATCCTGATAAAAAGGATGAATACAGTCCAATTCTTCAAATGAAGTCAGGAAAAGAAAAGGCTTATGTTAAAAAGATTGAGAACGCTGCAAAGGTTATTTCTGAAATCGGAAAAAAAGTAACAAAAAAAAGCCCTTCAATTATTGCAGTCTGCGAAATTGAAAATAGCGATGTTCTT
>CALIIP010000112.1 GCA_938018045.1 uncultured Flavobacteriaceae bacterium | reverse complement strand
TTATGTGAGCATCATACAATTCAGTTAAAGCAATATAAGGAGCAACTTCGCTATCTGAATTTCGTATAGAATAACTTGCAGAATAACGATATCTATTTTTAATTAATCGTTGTAAATCTTTATCTAGTTTTATGGTAAGTTCGTCATCTTTATCAGCTTGTGCTTCAAAAATGCCTTTCATCAAATCTAAACGTTTTCCGCTAAATTGACTTGTCATATCTCGATAAGTTTCTAATATTTTATGTGATTTTGAGCCTTCAATTATTGCTGATGAATAAAATTTATCAAGTTTGGTGTTGATAGTAATAGTACCTTTTTCTCCAAAGAAATCAATCTTCTGATTACCTTTTTCTTTCAATTTCAGAAAATAAATCTGTGGTTCTGTATTTTGATCTGATAAAAGAAAAGTATTCTTTCCGATTAACGTTATAGAATCAACAGAAACTAATAAGGTGTCTTGCATTTTTTGAAGATATAGAGTTCCTTTTTGAAGCCCTGAAATTGTTCCTCGTACAGTCATATCTCCTTTCTTGTTTTTAGAACAAGAAAAAATAACTGTCATTATAATAAGTGCTGTAAATATTTTTTTAATCATGTTGGTTTAATCAGAATTTTAAAGATGCAAAGATGTGTTTTTTAGTTGAATTAGCATCAAAAAATTCCAGGAGAAACAATTCTCATTAATTCTGCACAAATAATTGCGCCCAAAGTACCAACTGCATAACCAAAAACAGCCAATAAAACTCCAACTGTTGCAAGTGAAGGGTGAAAAGCAGAAGCAACTATTGGCGCTGATGCTGCACCTCCAACATTTGCTTGACTTCCCACTGCTAGGAAGAAGTATGGTGCTCTAATAAGCTTTGCAATAACAATCAATAATATGGCATGAATTAACATCCAAACAACTCCAATAGCAACCAATCCTACATTGTCAAAAATCATTGTTAAATCCATTTTCATTCCAATAGAAACAACAAGAATATAGATAAATACACTACCAATTTTACTTGCTCCAGCACCTTCAAAATCTCGTGCTTTTGTAAATGATAGAATTATCGCAATAATAGTAGAAATGCTAATCATCCAAAAGAAAGAAGAGCCTAAAAATGTCATTGAGTTTCGAAGTGTTTCACTTTCAAATCCGTTGACAAAATCTTTAAAAAACGGACTTAGAAATCCTGCTGCTAAATGAGCAAATCCGACAGTAGCAAATGCTATTGCACCCATAATCATATAATCTGTTAAAGTTGGATTTCTTTCTGTTTCTGCACTAAACTTTGATACTTTTTCTTTTAATGCTTCAATCGCAGAAGTATCTGCTTTAAGCCATTTATTTATACGGTCTTTTTTACCAATTCCGATAAGTAATAATGCCATCCAAATGTTTGCAACTACAATATCTACAAACACCATTCCTCCATATAATTTTTGATTGTAGCCATATACTTCTAACATTGCTGTTTGATTTGCGCCTCCACCAATCCAACTTCCTGCAAGTGTTGCTAAACCTCTCCAAACGGCTTCGGGACCTGCGCCTCCAACAGTTTCTGGAGATATCATAGAAATTAATAATATTGCGATTGGACCACCAATAATAATTCCAACTGTACCAGTAAAAAACATAATCAATGCCTTAGGGCCTAAGTTGAAAACGGCCTTTAAATCAAGGCTCAACGTCATTAAAACCAATGCTGCAGGTAATAAATAGCGGCTTGCAACATAGTACAAGCTAGATTTATGTTTTGTTATTTCACCAACTTCATTTATTGTCTCCCATTCAGGAGAAATTAGCCCAAAAGTTGTTAAAAATGCAGGCAACATATACGCCATAAATAATGCAGGAACAATTTTGTAAAATTTAGACCAAAAGCCATCTTTTTTTGCTGATGTATAGAAAATAAATCCTAAGCAAAGCATTAGTAATCCGAAAACAATTGTATCGTTTGTAAATATTGGTGCGTTCTCCATTGTATAAATTTGAATGAATGCGAAAGATAAGAATATTTTTTTGAAAAAAAGAAGAGAGAATTTTATAGAGCGAAAAGATAATTAACAAAAAAGTAAGGTCGAAGATGTTATAGGCTAAGCCTTAAATGTTCAAAGAAAAAACTATTCTTTTTTCTTAGGTTGACGCTTGGCTTCTTTCAAGCACTTGTTAAGCATCCATTCCAACTGACCATTGGTAGATCTAAACTCATCTCCAGCCCATTTTTCAATTGCCTTGAGCATTTCTTCATTAATCCGTAGCGCAAATGCCTTTTTCTTTGCCATATTATTTTTTTACAAATTTTTCTATACTTGTAACCAATTCATTCATTATTGGTAATTCTGGATTTGTATAGGAAGGAATATTTTGCGAATCATCAGTAATTTCTTTAAATATATGATTCATGTTTTTAATAATTTTAATTTCTGATCTTGAATTAGAAGCGTTTAATAATTCTGCATCAGAAATTGGAACTTGAATATCTTTTGAGCCATTGATAATTAATGTCGGAATCGTTAACTTTTTTATTTCAGTTTGCGGATTGTATTTAATCCACGATATCAAAAATGTTTGTGCACTTGGACGTAAAATACTCGCTAACATTGGATTTGTGTTTTCTGCTTTCTCACCTTTTTTTAGTTTTTCAAAGGCAGTTGTAGTTTCTTCGACAAGTGTTGGTGCTTGTTTGCCAATTTGTTCGATAAGTATTTGGTCGATAGATCTTCCAGAACCGGCAATTGATATAAAAGCATTGGTATTTTCAGATGCAGCAATCATACCAACCAAACTTCCTTGACTATGGCCTGCAATAATAATTTTCGAATAGTTATTGCTATTCTTAAAATAATTAACAACCGATTTAGCATCAGCAATGAAATCATCAAAAGAGCCATCTTCTTCTTTAAAACCATCAATTTTTAACCAAGCCAAAGCGCTTTTGTCAAATCTATATGTTGCAATATTTTTATCTCTTAAACCTTCTGCTAGAAATTTTAATGAATTGTTTTGTACCATTCCAGTATTCCCGTTTCTATCAGTTGGTCCAGATCCTGGAATAATGATTACCAATGGTACTTTCTTTCCGTTTTCGGGAGCAATTAAAGAGCCGTTTACAGTTATTTTTTCTGAAGGAATGTTAACTTCAGTTTCTGTAAAGGTTATTTCTTGTTTACATGATACAAAGCATAATGTTAGTACAAATATAATTAAGTATCGTTTCATAGTCTGTTTTTATAAGTTTTCAAAACACTTTCTACTTCTTGTTGTTTTTCAGTGCCAATTAGCAATTTGTTTCCGTTTTTTAATTTTAATTGAATTCCGATATTTCCTCCAGTATTCATTACTGTTCCTTTATTTTTTCCGAAAAATTGTTTTTTATATCCATAACCTCCATATTCAGAAAAAGAACTATATTTTCTAACTTCACACGTTTCAATTTCATTCCAAGGAATAAATTTTTTAGAAAAATGAATAGGAAAATACTTATAATATAATCCTTGTTCGTTTATTTTAGTAGTCAGTTTTATTGAATATATAAGCCCAAAAGTTAAGAAAAAAGTTATAAAAATGATAATTATTCCCAAAAACGCCTCTGATTCTATTTCCGAAATTTCTTCTCTCATATAAATAAATGGGAATAAAGCTCCAATAAATGAGATAATAATAATGATCAATAACCACCATTTTTTGAAATTTTGTTCTTCAATAAATACTTTCATTCTTTTTCTAATTTTTTAAAATAGAATAATTATAATATTTAGTATCAAATATAAGAGTATTTGAATCATAATTAATGATTATTATCAGTACGCTCAAGCACAGCCTTAGCAATTATTCCATCCATAGAATATCCAACGCTTATTACTTTCCAACGATTTCTTGCTTCGGTATTTAAAGTGTCTAGAAAAGATGATTCTTTAGAAAATGCTTTTCTGCTTATAATTTTATATTCTGTCATGATTTCTTTATTTTAATGATTTAAAGTTCCTGTGTTTAAAACTGGCGCAACTTCTTTATCAGAACATAAAATAACCATTAAGTTACTTACCATTGCTGCTTTTCGTTCTTCATCTAATTCTACAATTTCTTTTTTACTTAATTCTTCCAACGCCATTTCTACCATGCTTACTGCACCTTCAACGATCTTATGTCTTGCTGCAACTATTGCTGTTGCTTGTTGACGCTTTAACATTGCATTTGCTATTTCTTGCGCATATGCCAAATAACCAATACGAGCTTCTAAAACTTCAATTCCTGCCATAGAAAGTCTTTCTGAAAGTTCATCTTCTAATGCTTCACTAACTTCGTTAACACTTGCTCTTAATGTTATTTCTTCAACTTTACCTTCGTCTTCAAAATTATCATAAGGATATAGACTTGCTAATTTTCTTACAGCAGCATCAGATTGAACACGCACAAAATTCTCGTAATTATCTACATCAAAAGCAGCTTTAAAAGTATCTTTTACTCTCCAAACGAGTATGGTACTTATCATTATTGGGTTTCCTAGTTTATCATTAACCTTCACACGTTCGCTGTCAAAGTTACTTGCGCGAAGTGAAATTGGACGTTTTCTATATAGTGGATTTGCCCAATAAAATCCATTCTCTCTTACTGTCCCAATATATTTCCCAAAGAGTAATAATACTTTAGAAGTATTAGGGTTTACTAAGAAAAATCCCGGAAGTGTAATGAAAAATAAGAATATTGCAGGAAGTATTAAAAAAGGGTTTCCTTGAGTTATTCCAAAAATGATTGCAGCAATAAATATTAGAAGAAATAATAATCCAATATATCCGCTTGTTACTTTTATGTTGTTTTCTTGCTTCATGATTAGTTTGTTTTAAAATGATATTAAAATGATATCACAAAGATATAACATATTATTTCTAATTTCCAAATCATTTATCAAATTTATTTTTAACTTAGCAAAAAATAATATTACACATGAAGACAAGAATAATATACTTATTGATAGTTTTAGTAACTTTTTCATATCAATCAAACGCATCAGAAGTTTGGGGTCCAACAGGTCATAGAGTAGTTGGTGAAATTGCTCAAGATTATTTAAAACCAAAGACAAAACGTAAGTTAAAAAAGTTGCTAAAGCAGAAGTCAATGGCGTTTTTATCTACGTATGCAGATGAAATAAAATCTGACAAACGCTATAATGAATTCTATACTTGGCATTATGTAAATATGCCTTTAGATGAAGATTATGACCCTTCAAAAGCAAATAAGAAAGGAGATTTAGTTACAGGAATTGCACATTGTAAGAAAGTAATTAAAGATAAGAATTCGTCTGATGCTGATAAGGCATTCTATTTAAAAATGTTAATTCATCTGATTGGAGATTTACATCAGCCAATGCACATAGGTCTTGCAGAAGATAGGGGAGGAAATGATTTTAAAGTACAATGGCATTATTCAGATACCAATTTACATGCAGTTTGGGATTTCAAAATGATTGATCGTTTTGATATGGGTTATAAAGAATTGGCTGAAAATGCTGATATTCTTACAAAAGACCAAGTAAAAGCGTACCAAGAAGGTACTGTAATTGATTGGGTAAATGATGTGCATATTTTAACGAAAGATGTTTATTCAAGTGTAAAAAAAGATGATAATCTTCGTTATAGATATTCTTATAAATATATGCATACTGCTCGTGCTCAAATGCAAATTGGAGGAATTAGATTGGCAAAGGTCTTGAATGATTTGTTTTAGAAATCAGAAAATATTGCAAATAAAAAAACGTCCGCTTTTAAGTGGACGTTTTTATTGACGGCAATTTAAAGAATGGTTACTTGTCTAAATTGTTTGTCATTTTAAATCCTGCAAATAAACCAGCACCTGCAGTTAAAAATATAATTCCTGGATAAATAGAATCACTATCTAAGTCTGTTACTTGATCAATAATTGATGCTACAATAATTCCTAATCCAATTCCCATTAATAACAATGCTAGGTTTAAGATAAAGACTTTCCATATAGGAGCAGTTTGACGATTTCCTTTATTAAATATTTCTGCTCCAATTCCTTTTTCTATTAAAGCCATTCTTTCTTTATTTCTTGTCGAAAAGAATAAATAAACGATTCCGAAAAGTATTCCGAAGATGATTGGTACTATAATTACTTCTGATCCCATAATTGATTTGTTTTTAAATGATTAATTTTATGATTGTTTACATGTATATGACTTTGAACTGGAGAACAAGGTTACAGAAAAAGTTAATTATTTTTTTTCTCCATATATATGTAACCTTTTTCAGTAGCCAATAGTCTTATATGTGATGGCAATTAATAATGACGATTATTATATAAAGAAAATACTTGAAGGAGATTCTAATTCCTTTGGTATTATCGTAGAGAGATACCAAAATATGGTATTCGCGTTAGCGTTAAAAATGTTGAAGCATAGAGAAGAGTCAGAAGAGGTTTCACAAGATACATTTATAAAAGTGTATAAGTCATTGTCAAAATTTAATGGAGAATCTAAATTTTCTACTTGGATTTATAGAATTGCCTATAATACGTGTCTTGACAGAATTAAAAAGAATTCGAAATTTAATAATGATGTTGAGATAAATGATGTTACTGCAAATGAAATTTTTCAGACAGAAAACGTTTTTGATAGTCTTGAGAATAAAGAAAGAAGTATTATTATAAAAGAGTGCATA
This sequence comes from uncultured Flavobacteriaceae bacterium, assembly GCA_938018045.1. Lineage (GTDB taxonomy): Bacteria > Bacteroidota > Bacteroidia > Flavobacteriales > Flavobacteriaceae > Urechidicola. The sequence continues at coordinate 8,941 of CALIIP010000112.1, read as the reverse complement.
GACAAACTGCCTGAAGAAGAGTGTGTTATAATACATTTGTTTTATTTTGAGGAATTAAGTTTAAAAGAAATAGTAGAAATAGTTTCTATGACAGAAGGAAATGTAAAAGTGAAGTTGTTTAGAGCAAGAAAGAAATTATTTAGTATATTTAAAGAGTCTGTTGAACCAGAAATTTATAGCAATTATGAACGATAAAGACAACCATTTATTAGACAGTTTTACCAAGAAAATGGTAAAAGATGCGCCAATTGAAAAACCTTCAGTAGATTTTTCGAGCAATGTTATGGATGCTATCAACGCACTAGAAGTTAAAAAAGCAACGAGTAAATTTGAACCTTTAATTTCTAAAAAAGTGTGGTTATTAATTTCTGCTTCAATAATTGCTTCAACGGTATTTCTTTTTAAATCTGGAGTTCATCTTAATGAAGGTTATTTATCTAAAATTGATTTAAGTAGGTTAACCAATGCACTTTCATTTGAAACTTCTTATAATTTAAATGTTTCGAATACTGCTTTGTATGGATTTATTTTTCTTGCGATAATGATACCTATTCAAATAGGTTATTTGAAGAATTATCACAGTAAAAAAATGAGTTAACAGTCGTCTAACGAATTATATACGGATTAATATTTTCATAATTACGCTTTACAAAGTCGAGAGCGCTAGAAACAATATCTCCCATATTTTTTGATCTTCTAAAATGAACATCCTTTGTTAAATTAAACAACTCAACCTTTAATTCTTTAATTTTAGAAGGTGTAGATAGTTTGTCATTTTTCATGCAATCTAATAGTTCAGTCAATCTATCAAATTCACTTGCAGCTCTTTTTGCAAGTAATGAACGCTCTTCATTGCGATATTGCTCCATAGATTCCTCTTGCAATAAACTCAAGGTCATATCTACAAGTTTATTATTTTCTTTTAAAAACTGTGGCTTGTATACCTTAGAATTCCCTTCAAAAGATTGTTGATCAAAATCAATGGCTCTAATTCTGTAATCGATTCTATCAAAATCATGCGTCAATACAATCACATAATTATAAGAACGCATATCACCTAGAAGGCGGATAAAACAACGTTCATTAAACTTTACAAACTCTTTTGCAATCGCTTTTTTGTCTTGTTCAGTGCATTGATCAAGATGTTCTTTGATAAATGTATCTCCTGGGATTCCAGAAATATGTTCTTCAATAATTGTATCTCCGTGAACTAAGAAATTAATATGATTTGGAGATAAAAGGTGTTCTAATTCCAAGCCGTAAATACGTGAAGCATCTGCTTTTTTAATATATAGATACACGTAATTATCATTCAAAATATTACGAACTTTTATTCGGAAAGGCTTTGTGTTGCCAAATGTACAAAAGTCAATAGCATCAATTGTAATGTATTGTAAGGCTTCGTCACTTCCATCAGCATGTAAAATAGTATACATACGTTTTAGGCTCATTTCTATTTCTTCACGTTCGTGTTCTGCAAAATAAGTAGTTATCCAAAGCGTATCATTTCCGTTTTTGTCATAAATCTCTACAGCACCTTGAAAACGCAATAAATCTTCGTAATAAATAGGAATTTTTATATTTCTACTATTCTCGGTTAGATAGTTTGCTAACTGCTTATTTATCGGATAAGCAGGTTTTTTCTTTGACATCAATTTTTTATCCATTCAATCTTATGATAAAGTTGATTTAAAGGTAATCTGAATTTATTGATAAAACAAAAAACGATACCAATAAATAATTACAGGTATCGTTTTAAGATATTTTATGTTTTGACTGCTACTTTTTAGAAGCAATCCAAGTGTCAATTTTTGCTTCCAATAATGCCAAAGGAATACATCCAGTTTCTAAAATTTCGTTATGAAATTCTTTGATTTCAAATTTATCTCCCAAAGTTTCTTCTGCTCTTGCACGTAGTTCACGTATTTTTAACTGACCAACCTTATAAGACAATGCTTGACCAGCATTTGCCATATAACGCTCAATTTCACGTGTGATGCTATCTTCAGATTCAGCCTCATTATCCAACGAATATTGAATCGCTTTTTCACGAGACCATCCTTTAGAATGAAGTCCAGTATCAACAACCAATCTGATTGCTCTGTGCATTTCCATACCCAACATTCCAAAATATTGATAAGGATCTGTGTACAAACCTAATTCGCTACCAAGCGACTCTGTATATAAGGCCCAACCTTCACCATAAGCGCTGTACCATAATGTTTTACGAAATTCTGGCAACACATCACTTTCTTGTGTTAAAGAAATTTGATAGTGGTGTCCAGGAATTGCTTCGTGTAAAAATAATGCTTCATCTGCCAATACATTATATTTTGTTGCATCAGGAATTGGAGCATAGAAAATTCCAGGTCTTGTGCCGTCTAACGACCCAGGATTATACTCTGCACTTGCAGATGCTTCTCTAAATGCTTCTGTTCTTCGAACTTCAAAAGGAGTTTTTGGTTTTACATCAAACAGTTTTTCAATTTGAGGTTTCATTTTATCATGAATTGCATTGAAGTTGTCTATTATTTGTTGAGGTTCAGTATAAGGCATCAGGATTTTATTTCCTCTTAAATCATTGAAGAAAGATTTTAAATCACCTTTAAAACCAACTTGTTTTTTAACTTTTTCCATTTCAGACAATATTCTTGCTACTTCTTTCAATCCAAGTTGATGAACTTCGTCTGCAGTCATATTGGTAGTTGTGTACGTTTTTATTTGATGATTGTAATATGCTTCTCCGTTTGGAGTGTCATCAATTCCGCTTGTTGTTCTTCCAGCGGCTAAATAATCTGTACTCATAAAAGCGTGTAATTTTTTATAAGCAGGAACAATTTTATTCAGAACCATATCTGTATAAGAATCGGTTAAATTGTCTTTTTCTTCATCAGAAAATCCTTCAGGAAGGTTTTTTATTGGCTGATAAAATAAATGGTCTTCAAGAACATCACCAGTTAAAGATTTTAATTGCGGAATTACTTTTTTGATCAATGATTTTGGTAAAACATGACCTAATTTTATTCCTTCTTTCATTCTTTCTTCGGTGCTAATCATCCAATCTAAATAATTATCAACTCTTTTTAGCCAATTGTTATAATCTTCAACAGTTGCAAAAGGTTGTGCTCCAGCACCACTTGCCAACTGACCGAACATCAAGTTCATCGTCCACATTTGATTGATAGGAGTAAGGTCTTCACGAAAGCCTAAACGCTCAATATTTATGTCACAATCCCAAGTTAAAACAGCTTTACTCATTTTTTCAGAATCAGATAAATCTGCATCGTTAAATGCTGCCAAATTGTTTTTTGTATCTGTATAAAATGCTTTTAGTTTTGTTCTAAATTCATCTGATAAATCGTTTGGTAATTGATCGTTGAACCTGTTATCTCCTGCAAAAGTTGCGTTTAGCGGAAATAATTTATAACTTTCTTCATTGTAGTTATCAAGTAATTCATTGAAAGAGTTACTGATTGCTTCTTTGTCAATTTTTTCTGCTTCTTTTTCACAAGAAGTGAGTGTAATTGAAAGTATTAAACTAAATAAAAATATTTTTTTCATTATTGATGGTTTTGAGTTTTTTACAAATATAGTTTGATTTATTTAATTGTTGATTTATGGGGAATTAAAGTTTAGAGAGTATTATTTTGGTGACGTTTATCAACAAAATAAGAATCGTTTAAATAATTTATTTTAGTTTATATGCTAAGATGTTATTATTAAAATTCAAAAAACCCGTTTTGCTATTCAGTAAAACGGGTTTAAAACAAACTTAATTATAGGTTATTTTTTTATTACTTTAAATGAAGTATTTGTACCATCTTCAAAAGTAAGTTTCATATAATACATTCCAACTTTTAAACTTGAAGTGTCATGAGTAATTTGTTCATTTTGGATATCATATTGTTTTTCTGAAATGATTTTTCCATTTACATCAAGTACATGTATGTTTACTTTTTGATCTATTACATTCTTTAGCGAAATAATTAAATCATTCGAAGTAGGATTTGGATAGACATGCACTTTATTAATTTTATCAAATTGAGAAACTGACAAATTACTTTCTTGATATACTCTTACATAATCAATAATCATAGAACTTTCTGTAAATCCAGTTCCAATAATTTCTGGTAAAACAGCAGTGTTTAATAATATATACTGTTCGGCTGTAAAAGGCCAATTACTAGGTGTTTTTGGATCTGGATTGTATGTGTAATGTATAACATCATCTACACTAAAAACCATTTTTTCAGGAGACCATTCTAATGTGTATATGTGAAAATTAGTAGACGCTGTGCTAACAGTTTGTCCGCCTTTATTTACTGTATTTCCAGAGCTTGATGGTGTGTGCATAGCACTTTGAACAAAGTTTTGATTATTTCCCCAATGCTCCATAATATCAATTTCTCCACATGCAGGCCATCCAGTAGTTCCAAACCCTTGATTGTCCCAATAAGCACCGTCTTCGTTAATGTTTTTTCCAAGCATCCAAATTGCTGGCCAAGTTCCAACTCCTGTTGGTAATTGAGCTTTTATCTCTATTTTCCCAAACGTAAATGCAAATTTTGAATTTAATCTAGCTGAAGTATAATCTTTAGTTACACCTTGGTCAGTGTATCCAACTTCTTCTTTAGCAGTTAAATAAAGAAAACCGCCGCTAACATTAGAATTATCAGTTCTATCAGTATAATGTTGTATCTCTCCATTATACCAACTTCCTCCTGAAGGTATTTGTGTTTGATGATGCCATTTATTAGAGTCAATTGCTCCGTTGCCATCAAATTCGTCAAACCAAACTAAATTATCATAGACAGGATCATTTGGAACTATATCTAAATGTAAAATATCATCTATATATGCTAATACAAAATCATTATTATTTTCACTATTTACTTGTATTACAACTCTATTAAAATCAGTTCTTTGGATTGGAGGTGGAGAACTGCCATCTAAATTTATAAAAGCATCTGTTTCAAAATTAAATGTTACTTCTTGCCACTGATCTAAAATAATTGGTTTAATAACCTCTGATTGAGTAAGCCATGGTGAACCTAAAGTTCCATCTTGAAGTTTTAGAGAAATTTGATTTGTTTGACTTCCAGTTAAACCACTAGAAGGCACATATATTTTTAAACTAAAACTATTTTTTACTGTTAAATCAAAATTTGGGCTCACATCAAATCTAACATTTGCATATTGACCTCCAATGTCGTTGTATTCTAAAACTGTGCTAGAAGTGTTTATTCCTTGTTGGTACGGATTAGTTAAACTTGTGTTTATTCCACAATCATCTCCAGACCATGAAGTAATTGTTCCGCTTCCTTCAAAGTCATCTTCAACTGTTTGTGAGTTGAGTGTAATACTAAATGAAATGAATAGAAATATTATAAGTTTTCTCATGAATTACTATATTTTTTTCAAAAATATTAGAAATATTATCTAATTACTAAAAAACGAACTATACAAAAACCATACAGTGATGTTTTTTATTATTATACTTGTTAATAGCATTTATGTTATAACTAGGTTTTTCGTTAGTTTATTTAGCTTCTTTTTTTTAAAACAGACTCAATTTCTTCAAATGTAAAATTTTTGGCTTTCAAGAGTATCAAATAATGATATAATAAATCGGCTGCTTCATCTTTAAAGAGTTTGTCATCATTATCTTTTGCTTCAATTATCAATTCTACTGCTTCTTCACCTACTTTTTGGGCAACTTTATTTATGCCTCTTTTATAAAGTTGATTGGTATATGAATTCTCATCATTTTCATCAATCCTTTGGTGAATAGTTGCTTGTAAATTATATACAAACCCTTTAGCTGTTTCTTCTTTAAAACAAGAAGTACTTCCTGTGTGACATGTTGGTCCTGCAGGAGTTACTTTGATTAAAATAGTGTCATTGTCACAATCAATTTTAAGGTCTATCACTTCTAAAAAATTTCCAGATTCTTCTCCTTTTGTCCAAAGTCTTTTTTTACTTCTGCTATAAAAAGTAACTTTGTTTTCGGCCTTCGTTTTTGCCAATGCATCTTCATTCATATAACCGAGCATCAATACTTGAAGTGTATTATTATCTTGAATAATTACAGGAATAAGTCCGTTTGTTTTTTTAAAATCTAGTTTCATATTCTTATTGCTATTTTTTGTTCGTTTAAATATTTTTTTAACTCCGGAATTGGAATTTCTCCATAATGAAATATGCTTGCTGCCAAACCTCCAGTTGCTCCAGTTTTCTCAAAAACATCTTTAAAATGTTTCTTACTTCCTGCGCCTCCAGACGCAATCACAGGAATATTTACGGCATCACTTACTTGCTTTGTAATGTCTAGTGCAAATCCGTTTTTTGTACCATCATTATTCATAGAAGTCAACAGAATTTCTCCGCCACCTAATTTTTCTATTTGCTTTGCCCAATCAACCGTTTTAAGTGGAGTAGGAGTTCTACCTCCATGAACGAAAACCTTCCATTCATCATTTTCAAATTTTGTGTCGATTGCCACAACCATACATTGACTTCCAAATTCTTGCGCAATTTCTGTAATCAATTCAGGTCTTTTTACTGCTGATGAATTGACACTCACTTTGTCTGCTCCAGCCTTAATTAAGTTGCTTACATCTTCCACAGAGTTAATTCCGCCACCAACTGTAAACGGAATATTAATTTCTTTTGCGATTTGTTGTACAAGGTCAACTAACGTTTTTCTATTTTCTACAGTTGCTGTAATATCTAAAAACACCAACTCATCTGCACCTTGCTCAACATACTGTTTTGCCAGTTCGATAGGATCTCCTGCATCTTTGATGTCTACAAAGTTGATTCCCTTGACAGTTCTTCCATCTTTAATGTCCAAACATGGAATAATTCTCTTTTTCAACATAATTCTTGCAATTGTTTTAGCGTGATTTTTCCTTCATAGAATGCTTTGCCAACAATTGCTCCTTCACAACCCATTTCTTTTAATAGGATTAAATCATCCAGATTAGAAACACCTCCACTTGCGATTAATTTCACGTTAGATGTTGCCATGATTTCATTGTACAATTCGTTGGAAGTACCTTGTAGCATTCCATCTTTGGCAATATCAGTACAAATCACGTAACTAACACCTTCTTGTTCGTATTGCTTGATAAACTCAATAACATCCAATTCTGATGTTTCTAGCCAACCTGTTGTTGCAATTTTTCTGTTGCTGCAATCTGCTCCTAAAATAATTTTATCACTTCCATATTTTTTTATCCATCCTTTAAAAATGGTTGGATTTTTTACGGCAATGCTTCCGCCAGTAATTTGATTTGCACCACTTTCAAAAGCAATTTTCAGGTCTTCATCTGACTTTAATCCTCCGCCAAAATCAATCTTAAGATTGGTTTTAGAACAAATACCTTCTAAAATTTTATGGTTCACAATATGTTGTGATTTTGCACCATCAAGATCTACTAAATGTAAATATTGAATTCCGTTTGCTTCAAATTCTTTAGCAACTTCTAATGGGTTTTCATTATAGATTATTTTCGTGTTGTAATCCCCTTTCGACAGTCTGACACATTTGCCATCTATGATATCTATTGCTGGTATTATTCTCATAGTTTTAAAAAGTTTTTTAGTATTTGTTCACCTATAGATGCTGATTTTTCTGGGTGAAATTGAGTCGCATAAAAATTATCTTTTTGCAATGCTGCACTAAAAGGTTTTATATAATCACACATTGCAACAGTCTCTTTGCAAGACTCTGCATAATAACTGTGCACATAGTAAACATTATCATTTATATCTACTCCTTCAAATAATTCTCCTTGTAAGTTTTCAAAGTTATTCCATCCCATATGCGGCACTTTTTCTTCAGGAGGAAATAATTTTACTGTTGCATCAAAAATACCTAAGCATTCTGTATTTCCCTCTTCGCTACTTTTACACATAAGTTGTAAGCCTAGGCAAATACCCAAAAAAGGTTGTTTTATAGATTGTATCACTTCATCTAATCCTTTTTCTTTCAAATAATTCATTGCTGTACTTGCTTCTCCAACACCAGGAAAAATCACTTTGTCGGCATTTAAAAGCGTCTCTACATCATCCGTAATCACAGATTCATATCCCAATCTATTCAGAGCATTCTGAACAGATTTTATATTTCCTGCATTGTATTTTATAATTGCAATCATATGGTTCCTTTTGTACTTGGAATACTGTAATTTCCTGTTGCTTTTACTGCCATTTTTATAGACTTCGCAAATGCTTTAAAAATTGCTTCAATCTTGTGGTGTTCATTATCACCTTCTGCTTTTATATTAAGATTACACTTGGCTGCATCACTAAACGATTTAAAGAAATGCATAAACATTTCAGTAGGCATTTCTCCTACCATTTCACGTTTAAATTCTGTTTCCCAGACTAACCATGGTCTTCCTCCAAAATCTATTCCTACTTGCGCCAAGCAATCATCCATTGGTAATAAAAATCCATAGCGCTCAATTCCTTTTTTACTTCCTAATGCTTTTATAAATGCTTCACCCAAAGTAATGGCAACATCTTCAATTGTGTGATGCTCATCAATCTCTAAATCACCTTTTACAACAACTTCTAAATCAAGATTTCCATGTTTTGCTATTTGCTCTAGCATATGATCAAAAAAACCAATTCCTGTATCTAATTTTGATTGTCCAGATCCTTCAAGATTCACCGTGACTACAATGTCTGTTTCTTTAGTTTTTCTGGTAACTGATGCTTTTCGTGGCTTTGCTTTTAAAAAGGCATAGATATCCGCCCAACTTGTGGTGCTTAAAACAGCTTCTGAATTTTCTTCTCCTATAAATATTCCTTGTGATTTTAAATTGGTCGCCAATTCAATATCCGTCGCTCTATCTCCAATCACATAAGAATTGGCCAAGTCATAATCTCCATAAATGTATGGATTCATCAATCCTGTTCTTGGTTTGCGAGT
>CALIIP010000111.1 GCA_938018045.1 uncultured Flavobacteriaceae bacterium | reverse complement strand
CAATATACAATTTACACAACTATTTTAAGCGGTTTATAACACAAATAGCAAACTATAACTTGTCAAAAGCACCATATTAAGAAATCTTAATCCGTTTTATAACATTATAACAATAATAAGTTTTTATATTTGTAAAACTTTCAACAAAATTATGGCTTACAAAAGAATTTTATTAAAATTAAGTGGTGAAGCATTAATGGGCGAACGCAGTTATGGAATCGACCCAAAGCGTTTGGCTGAATATGCAGAAGATATTAAAGAAATAGTTGCAGAAGGAATAGAAGTTGCTATTGTTATTGGTGGCGGAAACATTTTTAGAGGTGTTGCTGGAGCAAGTAACGGTATGGATCGGGTTCAAGCAGATTATATGGGAATGTTGGCTACTGTTATCAATGGTCTTGCGTTGCAAAGTGCACTTGAAGATACTAATGTGCAAACAAGACTTCAAACAGCTATTAAAATAGAAGCAATTGCTGAGCCATATATCAAAAGAAAAGCAGTTCGACATCTTGAAAAAGGTCGTGTTGTTATTTTTGGTGCTGGTACTGGAAATCCTTTTTTCACAACCGATTCTGCAGCAGCATTAAGAGCTGTAGAAGTAAGTGCTGATGTTATTTTGAAAGGAACAAGAGTAGATGGAGTTTATGATTCTGATCCAGAGAAGAATAAAAACGCAGTAAAATATAAAACTATTTCTTTTGCTGATGCTCTTAAAAAAGGTTTGAAAGTAATGGATACAACAGCATTTACTATAAGCCAAGAAAATAATCTACCTATTATTGTCTTTGATATGAATACTCCAGGAAACTTACTCAAAGTAGTATCAGGAGAAAATATTGGAACAATTGTTGCTAATTAAAAATTGTAAAGTAAAACACTACTAAAATGAACGAAGAAATTGATTTTATTATAGACAGCGCAAAAGAGCAAATGGAAAGTGCTATTGCTCATCTTGAAAAAGAATTACGCAACATTAGAGCCGGAAAAGCAACTCCGTCAATGTTAGCAGGAATTACAGTTGACTATTATGGTTCTCAAACACCTTTGTCACAAGTTGCAAATGTGAATACTCCAGATGCACGTACAATATCTGTACAGCCATGGGAAAAAGCAATGTTACAAGAAATAGAAAAAGGTATTATGGTTGCCAATATTGGTTTCAATCCGATGAATAACGGAGAAATGATTATTATCAATGTTCCGCCTTTAACTGAAGAGCGTAGAATACAGTTGTCAAAACAAGCAAAAGCAGCAGTTGAACACGATAAAGTTAGTATCAGAAATGCAAGAAAAGATGCAAATAATGATATTAAAAAAAGTGATGCTTCTGACGATCTAAAAAAGAATGCAGAAGCAAGAGTTCAAGATTTAACAGATAAGTTTACAAAAACTACAGATGAAATGTACGCTAAAAAGGAAGTTGATATTATGACTGTATAATTTTAGTTTTAATTAACACTTTCTGTTAAACTCCTTACAAAATATTAAAATCCGTTCTTAACGGATTTTTTTATAGTTACAATTTACGTTACTTGTCGTCTTAAATTAAACTACCATCATGAAGAGATTATTATTTTCCCTGTTTTTTTTACCAATCTTATCATTTTCTCAACAACATATCTCTGGTGTATTAATTGACACTAAAACAAAAGAAACTTTGCCTTTTGCTAATATTATCACCAATAATAATCAAGGTACTATTACCAATGTTGATGGTGAATTTATTTTAGAATCCGACAAAGAAATTACCGAACTTAGAATATCCTACATTGGTTACGAAACTAAAAAAGTAACCATCACAAAAAGCACTACTTTCATAAAAATAGAATTAAAGCAAAATATTGAAAGTCTTAATGAAGTTGTAATAACTAGTGCAGAAAATCCTGCTTTGAGAATAATACGAAACGCAATAAAAAACAAAAAGAAAAATAATATTGAATCTACACTTAACACCTTTAAATTTAAGGCTTACAATAAGTTATTAGTAACAGCAAATCCTGACTCAATAAGCGGAGAATTTGATAGTATCTACAAAATTGTAAAAGGCAAAAAAGAATTTTTAAAAATAGATTCTAGCGGTTACAAATTCAAAAAAGAAATAAATCGAAATCATATTTATATCTCCGAAAAAATGTCGGAACACACTTTTGAAACTGGAAAAAAGAAAAAAGAAACTGTTCTTGCCTCTAGAATGGCAGGTTTCAAACAACCAATTTATGAAGTGCTAGCAATTAACATTCAAGATTATTCTTCTTATAACGAAATCTATACAGTTGCAGGAAATAAATATATAAATCCAATTGCAGATAAAGCCTTAAAAGAATATGAATATCAAATATTAGATACTGTAAATAATAGCAATGGAAAATCTTTTATGATTCACTTTAAACCTAAAAAGAAAGAAAACAAAGTTGGATTAGAAGGTGTTTTATATATTGATAATCAATCGTACGCGATCACTTCGGCTATATCAGAATTAAGAGGGATTATTGATGTAAAAGCTACACAAAAATTTAACTATTTAAAGTCTGATAATATTTGGTTTCCACAAGAAACCGAGATAAATATTCAAAAAGGAACTAATAAGCAAAGCATGTCTCTTTTTGGAGTTGTAAATATTGTTGGAAGCGAAGAAAAAAAAGATTCTACAACTGTTCGTTCAAACAGATCAAACAACAGTGAACAAATATATTTCAATTCAAAAACAAAACATTTTGATGTTCAAATTAATACACCAGTTACTGTCAAAAAATCTGCAAATACAATAGAAATTGTTGATGATGCTTATGATAGAGATGAAGAATATTGGAATAAGTACCGAACAGATTCTATCTCAAAAAGAGGAAAAGAAACCTATGTTGTGATTGATAGTATTATCAAAAAAGAAGGTGTAGAAGATAAATTAGCATTGGCTAGAGGTTTATTAAAAGGGAAATTTGCAACAAAATATATTGATTTAGATTTAGGAAAAATTATCACGCTAAATAATTATGAAGGACTTCGCGTAGGTTTTGGAGGAACAACAAACTCCAACTTCTCTAAAAAATATCGCATCGAATCTTATCTTGCCTACGGAACAAAAGATGAAGATTTTAAATATCATTTTGGAGGCGCATTCCGGTTGAATAGAGATTCAAATACTTGGCTTGGTGCGAGTCACACAAACGATATTAAAGAAGCAGCAGGTTTAGATTTTATTGCTGAAAAGAATTCATTTATAGTAGCAAATCCTCGAAATATAAATGTAAGTAAGTTTTACAATTACAAGGCTACAAACATCAATTTTGAACATGATTTTCAACCGAATTTAGAGGCAGTATTAAGATTATCCGCAGGGAAATATACGCCGAAGTTTAATTATCAATACATATCAAACAGTAATTTATTGACCGATTATAAATTAACAACAGCAACAATTGGTTTTAAATACAATCCTAATAGCGAATATATGAATTCGCCAATTGGGAAAACGCGCATCAAAAATGCATTTCCTCAATATACGTTGCAAGTAACCAAAAGTTTTGACAATATTCTAGATAGTGATTTTGATTTTACACAAGTTAATTTTAAAGTAAATCATCAAATAAAAAGAATAAATGCTGCAACTACTTCTTTTTTACTTCAAGGAGGAATTGTCTTTGGCGAAACACCAATTTCACACTTATACAACGCTACACCTAACTATACTTATGAAAATCCTTGGTTAAAAAGAGTAACTTTTGCTGGGAAAAATAGTTTTGAAACAATGGGTTACAATGAATTTATTTCTGATAAATATGTGATGCTTCAAGTTAAGCACAAACTTTTTAAGCGTATAAAAATATCAGAAAAAGTAAAACCTCAACTTACATTTGTTTCTCGTGCTGCTATTGGAGATATTGAAAATCCAATAAATCATGCAGGATTTACCTTTAGAAAGATGAATAAAGGATATTTTGAAAGTGGTCTTGAAGTAAATAGCATATATAAAGGTTTCGGTTTTAGTGGTTTCTACAGATATGGTACATATCAAAATACAGAATGGAGCGACAACTTGGCTGTAAAGTTAACCTATAGATTGAATTTAGGGTTTTAGCGAAAATTGCTTTGTTTTTTCTGTCCGAAATAAAAAAGGTTTTCTATATCTTTACACAAACTTTATAAATGAATTTTTGGACACGAATTTCTCGTATCATAATTAAACAACGTTATCTAATCTTGTTGCTACTAGCATTAGCGACATTTTTTATGTTTTCGCAAATTAAACACATGCGTTTTTCTTTTGTCGAAGCCAATTTAATGCCAAAAGATCATGAAATAAATATTCAATATAATAAGTTTTTAGACCTCTTTGGCGAAGAAGGAAATGTAATTGTAATTGGTGTAAAAGATTCAACTGTTTTTACTCCTGAGAAATTTAATAATTGGAATAAACTCTCAAAAACTATTAATGGTTTTGAAGAAATTGACTACACTGTTTCTATTGGAGATATCAAAAAATTAGTTCGAGATGATAAAAATGAAAAGTTTATAACCGAACCTTTATACGACGAACTTCCTTCAACAAATGAGGAGTTATTAAAAATAAAAAATGAACTTTTTGAAAATTTGCCGTTTTACAATAATGTCTTGTATAACAAAGACACCGAAACCGTTCAGACTATTATTTATATACGTAGAGATGTAGTAAATACAATGTTGCGTAGAGATTTTATTATGGGAAAATTCAATTCCCTAATTGCTCAATTTGAAAAAGATAACAACCTTGATGTTCGCGTTTCTGGAATGCCATACATCCGAACGATGAATGCAGACAACATCAAAAATGAGATGAATCTGTTTGTATATCTTTCTTTAGGAGTTACGGCACTAATATTCTTTTTCTTTTTCAAATCTTTTAGAGCAACATTTATTACTCTTTTAGTTGTTATTGTTGGTGTAATTTGGGCGTTTGGTATTATTGGATGGTTCCGTTTTGAAATCACTGTTTTAATGGCGTTAATTCCGCCTTTGGTCATCGTAATTGGTGTTCCAAATGCTGTATTTTTTATCAATAAATATCAGCAAGAAATAAAAAATCATGGTAATCAAGCCAAAGGTTTACAACGACTGATTACCAAAATTGGTAGTGCAACAATGATGACCAATATCACAACAGCTTCAGGTTTTGCAACCTTTATTTTTACTAAAAGTAAAATGCTTGTTGAATTTGGAGCAGTAGCATCAGTCAATATTATTGTAATGTTTTTATTGGCACTTTTTCTGATTCCAATTTTTTACAGTTTTATGCCAATGCCAAAAGACAAGCATCTAAAACATTTAGATCGTCGCTGGATGGGCAGTATTGTAAATTGGATGGAAAATGCTGTGCGTAATCATCGTTTTGCAATATACTCTTCAACAGTTGCAGTTATTATTGCAAGTATGATTGGACTGTATCAAATGAAACTCTCTGGAAGTTTGATTGATGATATGCCAAAAGACAAAGAGTTTTTTAGTGATATAAAATTCTTTGAAAAAGAATTTGGAGGTATTATGCCGCTAGAAATACTTGTTGATACTAAAGAACCAAATGGTGTCATGAAATTAGCTGTCTTAAAAAAGATAGAAAAATTAAATGAAACTATTGATGAGATTCCTGAATTATCAAAACCTATTTCGGTTGTAAACTTGGTTAAATATTCCAAACAAGCCTTTTACAGCGGACTCCCAAAATACTATCAATTACCTTCTAGTCAAGATAAAAATTACATTTTAATGTATGCCAAAAAATCTTCAAGCAATTCAAATATGCTTGAAACTTTTGTAGATTCTACAGGTCAATACGCACGTATCACAACATATATGAAAGATGTTGGAACTACAAAAATGGAAGAGATAGAAAAACGTTTGAATTCTAGAATAGAAAACGTTTTTAATGCAGATAAACAGAACGTTTCAATCACAGGAAAGGCGTTGGTTTTCTTAAAAGGAACAAAATATTTAGTCAACAATTTAGTGTTATCATTATCGCTTGCAATCTTTTTAATTGCTGTATTTATGGCATTTATGTTCCGTTCATTCAAAATGATTTTAATATCAATTATTCCAAATATTTTACCGCTATTAATTACTGCAGGCTTGATGGGGTATTTTGGCGTTCCTCTAAAACCATCTACAATATTGGTGTTTAGTATTGCTTTTGGAATATCAGTAGATGATACGATTCACTTTCTAGCAAAGTATCGACAAGAATTACTAGCAAATAATTGGAAAGTGAAAAAATCGGTGTATGCAGCATTACGCGAAACAGGTGTTAGTATGTTTTACACTTCTATTGTACTGTTCTTTGGATTTTTGGTCTTTACAGTTTCAAGTTTTGGAGGTACACAAGCACTTGGAGGCTTGGTCTCAATTACACTCTTGTTTGCAATGACTTCTAACCTATTATTATTACCTTCTTTATTATTGACATTAGAATCTAAAATTGCCAATAAAGAAACTTTAAAAGAGCCTATACTTCCTGTTCTACCTTTAGATGATGAGTAAGATTGGAGAGGGTCATTTATTAAAAAGCAAAAGCCTGAAAAGATTATTTTCAGGCTTTTGCTTTTTAATATTATATAGTTACTTTTTTACAATCTTCCTGTATGCTTTTAAATTTTCAGATTCAACACTAACAAAGTAAACACCTGTAGATAAATTATCAATATTAATATTTGCGATCCTTTGATTATTTTTAATATCTATATTCCTAATTTGCTTACCGTATATATCAAATATTTTTACAGTATTTAGATACATACTTTTCAAACGGACAGTAAAATTTCCGTTTGTTGGATTTGGAAATAATGACAATTCATTATTCAATTGTTCATTATTAACAGAAAGTACTGAACCTGCGACATTGATGTTGTCAATAAAGGTACTATTGCTATAACCAGCAACATTTACAAAACGAATAACAGAATTAGTGTTTGCATAAGCACTTAAATCAATTGTTTCAGTTCTCCAATCTGCTCCACTTGCTGGTACCCAACGCGAACCTTCATAATTTGCAATTGTAGATAAATCTAAACCATCTTTATCATAAATGGTTGTGAAATTAACACCGCAATCCGTTGAAATTTCTACTCTTAAACCATCATTATAGGTAGATGACCATTGTGCTTTTGCTAAATCAAAATTTAAAACTATACCTGTACCTGTCAAATCATATACAATCGTCTTTAAAATATCTAATTGCCCTGTAGCGTTATAATCTGCATTATTTATAAATGCTGTTGATGTAAGTTGACCATCAATTCCTATTATATCCTCTTCTTTAATCCATGTTGTGCTGTTGTCTGGATTGCTAATTTCCCAACCTGAAGGAGGGACTCCATTAACTTCAAAGGTCTCTAAAGAATTTAATCCTACAGCATCAACTTGAGCATAAAAATTCATTGATACTTCATCATTTGCTACAAATTCATCTCCAGTTAGTGCTACCCATACTTTTAAATCGTAGGTTCCATCTGCAGGAAATACTATCGGAGTTGTAAATTCATATGACTGTTGTGATCCTGCGGTTAATATCCCGGAAAATGTTTCTTGAACAACTGGATTAGTATCTAATTGATATGAAATTAAAAAATTAGATTGATCATCTATTCCTAAGTTTCTTAGGTTGGCTGAAACCAACATACTATTTCCATCACATATTAAACTTAAGTTTGATAAATCATTATTTAATGACTCTACTGTTACATCAGTATTCAAACTACAATTTAATAAACCTCCAGATTGATTGATAGCTATAGTTCTTCTTGACTCCCAATTATTTCCTCCTATTGCTGAAACTGCAACCCAAAAATCGTCATTTGGATCAGTTATTGGCACCGTAAGAGAGTTGGTTGTAGAAGTTCCAACTATTTCCATATACTTATCTCCTAAAAAATACACATCATAAGATGTAGCGTCGGTCAAAGTATTCCAGACAACTGTAATATGTTCTGGACAAACCTGAGAAACGTCTACTCCTGTAACTAAATTGGCTATTGAAAAAGTTTCATCACTTATAGATATAATAGAACCACTAGTAATTCTAACTAAACATTCTCCAGATATTGTATTTGGAACAGTCCATGTGAAATTTGTAACAGTAGATGCTAAGTCAGCAATTTGAGTCCAAGAACTACCATTGTCTATTGAATAATCTATCACAATATTATTTGTAGTATTTATTGCATCCCAATGAATTACTTCTTGACTTCCAACAACCATCTTTTCTTTTCCTTGAGGGTAAGTTAAAGTTAATTCATCAGAAACAATTTCATAAACCACATAATAATGTTGAGGTCCTGAAGGAATACCAAATCCAGTAATTTCAATGTTGTAATTTCCTGATTGTGGATTATTAATTAAAACTTGCTCCATATTGTTTAAATGATCGGCTCCTGTAGTAGCAGGAAGGTCAAGTAATGCTGGATCAGCTGTAAAATCTAAAATCCATGGAAATAAATCTGTATTTGAAGGATTTGTAACAACCATATCCAAATCATTTACCAAGGCTGATGAAGCACCAGCAGTAGCGGCTGGATCATTCCAATAAACCATAAATCGAACTTGCTTTGTATTTGTAGGAATATTTATTGAGTGGTTGTTTACATCACCTTGGGAAATATTATCATCAAGATAATGACCATCTTCTAGTAACATTGCGGCTCTCAATCCATTAACTAATCCCCAACCAAATTTAAAATCAGGCCCAATATTTCCGTAGTCTTGAGCTGTATTTAACAAAGATGCTTTGATTAATGCTGATTCTGGTAGTGCTCCAGCATTAGCATCCATGTATGCTTGGTATAACTGAGCAGATACTCCCGCAATTCCCGGAGCAGCACCAGATGTTCCTCCAAAAGTTAAATATCCATTATTTTCATCCGTAGATAATTGATCTTGACCGTGAGCAGTGATGTCTGGTTTTATTCTACCATCATAAGCTGGACCATTACTACTGTGATTTGGCATAGAGCCATCAAAAAACACATTGGCAGTTGCAATAACATTTTTTCCTTGCTTGTGACCTCCAGTAATATTTCCCCAATTAGCTCCAGCACCATAGCCACAATCTGAAGTTCCTGAATTACCTGCAGAGAAAACATGTAGTAAAGATGTGTTTGTGTTTGTTTGTGAATCAACAGTTTGAGTAGTTGTAGTATAACCTGCATTACATCCATTTCCATACGAAGAATTGGTAATTTGTACATCACCACCATCTGTTAAGTTTGTAGTTGCAGCGTCTAAAAAAGAAGAAGCGTAGTTAACAACATAAACATCTGAACCTGCAGCCATTCCTCTTTTTGTTGGGTCTAAGTTTCCTGCTCCTGTTAAAATTCCCGCTACACCATCTCCGTGAGTTGCTCCAGTACCACTAGCACCTGTATTATCAAGTCTTCCTTGAAAATCTATGTGAGGGCCAACGATCCCATCATCTCTTACCATTACTCCAACACCTACTCCTGTATATTTTCTTCCTGTTACTGTTTGTGTATCTAAATTACCTGACCTATGTATTGATTTCCCTTGAATATCTTCAGGGATACTTGGCTCTGTAATTAATTCAATCCATTTTATGATTGATAAATCAGTTAGTAAATCTAAGTCAGTCCTAGAAATTGAAATCGTAATAATATTACTATTTTTATACTCTTCTTTAATTTCTACACTTGAAATTTGATTTAATTTTGAAGTAATATAATTTAAAGTTGCTTTTTTATAAAACTGTAAATTTATCAAAATATTATCTCCATCAATTGCCCAATCTCCAATATCATCATTTTTAATTCTTAACGATTTTTTTAAGTTATTTGATACAGGAATAATTGATTTTACACCAACCGTTTTTAAATAATTAATATCAGTAGTTGCTGGAAAATAAAAAAGATATGCATTATTTGGAATATAGTCTATTAGTTCCAATCCATTTTCTTTAAAATGATTTTGAATGCTTTGGTTTGGGATTTCAGAAAATTGAATCCATCCAAAATAACCATCATTATAAAAAGCTTTATCTGGCATTTGATTCCATTGGAAAGTGTTAATATTATTAGGCATATTAACTATTTCTCCTTGAAAATGAATTTCTTGTGCTTTTAATATTCCAAAGCAACAGAATAGGATGATAAAAAAGTGTAGTTTTAATTTCACAATCAATTATTTATTAGGTTAGTATATTATTTTTTTAATTTTTCATCAACGCCTCAATCTCGTCAATTTCAATAGGAATATTTTGCATTAAGTTAAAAGGTTCTCCAGTTTCTTGAATTACATAATCATCTTCAAGACGTATACCAAGATTTTCTGCTGGAATGTAGATTCCAGGCTCAACAGTAAACACCATTCCTGCTTTCATTGGTTCTGTTAAAACACCATAATCGTGCGTGTCAAGTCCCATATTGTGAGATGTACCATGCATAAAGTATTTCTTATACGCTGGCCAATTTGGATCTTCGTTAGCAACATCTTCTTTGGTTATCAAGCCTAAACCAATCAATTCTTGCGTCATTATTTCACCAACAACTTTGTGATACTCTGCCCAAATAGTTCCTGGAACTAATAATTTTGCTGCGGCTTTTTTAACGCGTAAAACTGCACTATAAACTTCTTTTTGACGCTCAGTAAATTTCCCAGAAACTGGGATGCTTCGCGTCATATCACTTGCATATCTTGCATAACTTGCGCCAACATCCATCAAGATAACTTCACCTTCTTTACATTGTTGATTGTTTTCTATATAATGCAAGACATTGGCATTAAAACCGCTTGCTATAATTGGTGTATATGCAAATCCGTCTGCACGATTTCTTGTAAATTCATGTATGAATTCTGCCTCAATTTCATATTCCCAAACATTCGGTTTTACAAATCCTAAAGATCTACGAAATCCTTTTTCTGTAATATTACATGCTTCTTGAATTAGTGCAATTTCTTCCGATTCTTTAATAGATCTAATTCTTTGTAAAATTGGTTGGCTTCTCAAATATGTGTGTCCAGGATAGTTCTTTTTACATTTTTTAATAAAACGTGCTTCGCGAGTTTCAGTTTCAACTGCTGAACGGTAATGTTCGTTTGTATTTATATAAACGTTTTCAGCCTGAGTCATCAGTTCAAAAAATACTTTTTCGAAATCCTGTAACCAATAAACTGTTTGAATTCCTGATGTTTTAAGCGCTGTTTTTTTATCAAGTTTCTCACCTTCCCAAATAGCAATATGCTCGTTTGTTTCCTTTAAAAACAATATTTCACTATGTTTTTTATTAGGAGCATCAGGAAATAAAACCAATATACTTTCTTCTTGATCTACACCACTTAAATAGAAAATATCTCTGTGCTGAGCAAACGGCAATGTACTATCTGCACTTATAGGATAGATATCATTTGAATTAAAAACAGCCAATGAATTTGACTTCATTTTAGCAACATATTTTTTGCGGTTTTTTATAAATAA
>CALIIP010000110.1 GCA_938018045.1 uncultured Flavobacteriaceae bacterium | reverse complement strand
ATTCCATCTGCAACATTCTCCCTTTTTGGAGTTGCACTTGGTTTCTTTTTAAATGTTTTGATGTTTAGAGGATTTACACGAAAATTCTTTGTTTTCATGTTTGGATAATCCTTCTTTTTTGAAGTACTCTTTTTTTCTTTTTTAGCGTGTCGTCCTCTCGACGAGTTTTCTTTTGCTGCCATTATCTTATATATTTTTTGCAAAGATATGGTAAATTATGAATTAAGAATTGTTAATTATGAGTTTTGTTTTAAAGTAGTTAACTGATTTTTTATAATAAACGTCCAATAATAACAGACTTATCTATCAAGACTAAACTTAAGACTCCTAATGCAATAATCACCTTTAAAAGATTGTGTAACAATAGATATTGTTTTTTCGTCTTACTCATCCAAAGATAAATGATAAAGAATAGCAATAAAAATACAACTACAATAAAATAGTATTTCATGTAGCCAATTTCTGAAGTTCCAAACATCCCAGAAATAACTGTATATGTAAGTATTGTTATAACTGACGCTAATATTTTTGTTACTTTGTCACCATATTTAACTGTAATAGTTTGGTTGTTTTGGGCTATATTTCCTGGAACTTTCTCAAGGTCTTTAACCAATTCACGCAGTAAAAATAAAAGGAAAACAAAAACAGCATGCACTAATATAATATTGGTGAAATTCTTATAATATATAAAGATTGCAAAAAACGGAGCAATCGTAAGCATCGTAACCAAAACCCATCCAATAATGGGATATTTTTGAAGTTTATGTGAATAAAACCAAATCCAAAATATGTAAATTGAAAAGAATAATGCCGCGCGCCAAGAAACTAAAATTGCCAATGAAACACCAATAAAATTAAGCAAAAAATACAGATTCAATCTTGTCTTCTGACTTACAAAATTATCGATTTTTGATTTTACTGGACTATTAATTAGATCTTTCTCAAGGTCATAAAAATTATTGATAATATATCCTGCAGCAACCACACAAACTGAAGCGAAAACAATAAAAAACAAATTTTTATCTAGTAATACATATCGAAGTGACTTTGTTGGAGAAAAAACAAATATTGAAGCCAAATATTGAGCTACAACCAACGCCAAAACATTGTATCCTCTCACAGCCGAAAACAGGCTAAGTAGTTTTAAAATATAAATATTTTGTGGTTTCTTTATTATCATTCTGAATCCTAATTATGGATTCCCGCATTTGCGAGAATGACATTGAATAGTATCGCCTTCAATTTAAAATCGGTAAACCAATTCTAATTTATACTTTTTAAGAATCTCTTTTGCATTCTCATAATCTTCTGTAAAACCAAGAATATAACCTCCACCTCCAGAACCGCAAAGTTTCAAATAATAAGCATTGCTATCAATTCCTTGTTGCCAAAGTTTATGAAAAGCTTTCGGAATCATAGGTTTAAAGTTTGACAAAACTACTTTTGATAGTTGTTTTACATTTCCAAAAAGCGACTTTATATTTCCGTGTAAAAAATCATCAATACAAGCATCTGTATAGGTTGCAAAATCTTCATTAAGCATCTTACGAAAACCTTCATTCTTCATTTTATTCATAAAGATGTTTACCATTGGAGCAGTTTCACCAATAATTTCAGAATCTAATAAGAAAACAGCGCCTTTTCCTTCTTTTTGAGATGGAATACCTGTTGGTTCTACATTGTCTTTTGAATTAATTAATATTGGTAAACTCAAGTAAGAATTTAAAGGGTCTAAACCAGAACTTTTTCCATGAAAAAATGATTCCATCAAAGAGAAAATAGCCTTTAATTTCAGTAGTTTATCTCTTGTTAAATTTTCTAAAACAGTGATTTTATCATCTGCATATTTGTCATAAACAGATGCTACCAAAGCACCAGAACTTCCAACTCCATATCCTTGAGGAATACTTGAATCAAAATACATTCCTGCATCAAGGTCTGTTTTAAATTCTTCTAATCTAAAGTGAACTAAATCTGTTGTTAAACTTGATAAATATGTGTGTAGTTTTAATAAATTCTTGTTAGATATACTTGCTTGTTCTGAAGAATTCTCAGAAACTTTCAACGCTCCTTGATATGAATTATATGGTATCGCCAAACCTTTAGAATCTTTTATAATTCCATATTCTCCGAAGAGTAAAATTTTAGCGTAGAAAAGTGGTCCCTTCATAATATTCAATAACTTATTTTCTTCTAATTGTCATTCCTGCGAAGGCAGGAATCTATATTTTAATTAGTTTTGGATTCCGCATCAAGTGCGGAATGACATAACGTTAAAACTTAATAATTATCCCTTTTTCATTGTTAATTTTGGCGAATAGCGCCAACACCAACTCTATCACAAATATAATGATTATTTTGACAATATTGGATTAATTCTTTGATTACAAAATCATTAACTTCTACTTTCTCATTTTCTGGATATAGCAAATGAACATTTGCTCCTGCATCTAATGTAAAACATAAGTTTAGATTCGTTTCTTGCCTAAATTCCCAAATTTTATTAATGATTTTTAACGTGTTTGGTTTCATCAAAATAAAATACGGATTAGAAGTCATCATCATAGAATGAAGTGTCAACGCTTCACTTTCAACAATACTAATAAACTGCTTTAAATCACCATTTTGTAAGACTTTTTTTATCTTACTGATATTCTCTTCTGCTTGCTTAAAACGTTCTTTCGCAAACGGATGATTATACATTAATTTATGACCAACTGTACTACTGACTTGTTTTTCACCTTCATCAACCAATAAAATAGTATCATGAAAATTCTTAAAATTTGAGTGAATTTCGTCAGAAAATTCTACTCCATATAAATCTGAACTGTCTTTTATTTCTTGGTGATTTCCCCAAACAACAACACTTCCTTTTATACTTCTACAAGCGCTTCCAGAACCTAAACGTGCTAAAAAAGATGCTTTTTTATAAAAATATTCATCATCCATTTCACCATTCAACGATCGTTCAAGACTCATTACACACAATGCAATTGCACTCATTCCACTTGCAGAAGAAGCGATTCCGCTACTATGAGGAAACGAATTACGTGAATTGATTACAAAATCATAATCAATTAAAAACGGACAGTATTTTTCAATCCGTTCAAAAAATTGAGCGATTTTTGGCTTGAAATCATCTTTCTTTTT
>CALIIP010000109.1 GCA_938018045.1 uncultured Flavobacteriaceae bacterium | reverse complement strand
TGTAGACAATCCGACTGAAAGGCAGGACCTGTATCATCAAGGAGGAAAGGAATTTATTTAGAGGTACGAGAAAAAAATATTTTCAAGTTCACGGTTCCTTGTGGTATTGGGAGCAGGATATTGTTTTGTAACAGGAAAAGGAAAGAAAGGCTTAGGTAAAAAGAAGGCGGTAGTCCTAGCAGTTAAAGCGGAGTGCTTTGCAACAACTTCCACATTTTGCGAAGCACCCCATAGTTTCTGAGTGGTCAGTAATAATGGACAACTTGTTTCCTATTATTATGACCATTTAGAGGGTACTGAGTAAAATTTAAAAAAGCGTAGGTGAGAGATGTGCAAAAGTGTTTAGTAATTCCGTAGGATGTTTTCAGTATGCCGTTCAGGGCGTGGGAAAATAAGCAGAAAAGGCGTAGTGCCAACGTAAGTATCATTTTTAGGTATGCCGAAATCGGGTGGAGCCAATTCCGTAGGATGTTTGTAATAGGCCGTCCATTGCGTGGGAAGATAAGCAGAAAAGCGTAGTGCCAACGTAAGTATCGTTTTTGTATATGCCGAAATTGGGTGGAGCTAATTCCGTAGGATGATTTCAATAGGCCGCCCATTGCGTAGGAAGATATGCAGAAAAGGCGCAGTGCCAACGTAAGTGGTATTTTTAGATATGCCGAAAATGCGTGGAGCTAATTCCGTAGGATGTTACAATAAGCCGCCCATTGCGTGGGAAGATAAGCAGAAAAGGCGCAGTGCCAACGTAAGTATCATTTTTAGATATGCCGAAATTGGGGAGAGCTAATTCTGTAGGATGTTACAATAGGCCGTCCATTGCGTGAGAAGGTAAGCAGAAAAAGCGTAGTGCCAACGTAAGTATCGTTTTTGTATATGCCGAAATTGGGTGGAGAGCTAATTCCACAGGATGTTTTCAAGAAGCCGCCCAATGCGTGGGAAGATAAGCAGAAAAGGCGCAGTGCCAACGTAAGTATCATTTTTAGATATACCGAAAATGTGGAGAGCCAATTCCACAGGATGTTTTAAATAGGCCGTCCATTGCGTGGGAAGATATGCAGAAAAAGTGCAGTGCCAACGTAAGTATCGTTTTTAGGTATGCCGAATCTTTTAGCTACTGCGGGAGCTTTTAATTTTCTCCTCGATTAATTGAAAACCCATAGCTTCTTCTTGGTCCCGCTTCGTTCAACATAAAGCCTGAAAAAGTGGGTGTGACCTCACTTTTTAGGTTTTAATATTCTACACCCTTTTTTTACATTATTGTTGTCTTTATACTAGGTTTATTTTTTAACATCTGTACCATATATTTAAGATAATCTAATTCATTTTCAGGAGTCATAATTGTCCAATAATCCTGTACTTTACTTTTCTCATTTTGAGTAATTAACCACACTACATTCCAAGTTTCGCTATTCTCTTTTACAGTCATATATTTTCCATCACCTGTTCTTTTATAAGCCTCTTCATCAATCATTTTTTGAAGTATTGTGGTATATTTCTTTTGATGAGAGTTAATATTTTTTGTAGAAGTATTTCCAACATGTTGCATTAACATCTTCATGTACCTGATTTGGTTATCGTGTATTCCTACCGTTAAATTTCTTTGCTCGTCATCTGCATCTTTCATATAAAATTGTGTGATTTCAGAATTATAATACTCATCAAATAAACTTATTTCTCCAAATTCTTGTTTGTCAAGACTTGCCGTTTTTTGCAGTTTAGCTTTTATCAAATCCTTACCATCATTTATTGATACAGGTTTTGAGATTTCAATATCATTGGAACACGAAAAAATTAAGGTGATTAATACTAGCGAAATAATAAACAAATGTTTCATGATTTTTTTTTTAGTAGTGATTATTTTTTTTTGTTACTATCCTTTTCGAAGAATGAAATAATGATAATAAATAATACCATTACGAATGGAGCCATAATCATGAATTTCAATCTAGCTATTTCAAATTTTATTAGACTTTCACAACTTGAAAATGATAGTAGCATGATTGTTAAGACTATTGTTTGTTTGATTAAGTTTTTCATTTTTTCTTTTTAATGGTGTCCAACGATCAGCACACCTCCCGTACAGCCTTTTTAGGCTATGCAAGGTTGAACATATCAACGCCTATGATCAATGTGAGCCATTTTTAGATTGCCTCCAATAGTTGTAGAAACAGGTACTTCCTTCTTGCCAAGACTTAAAGCGAGAAGAGTGGATTATCAGACAGGAAGCTAACTTGTTTCCTATTACCTATTTCCATGTTGTTTTCAATCTGGAATTTTTTTTATCCAGATTGCAGTATAAGTATACTTTTTAACTAAATCTCTTTCTTATATATTCCATTTGTTTTTTTCCTTCTAATCGATCAGTTGCTGGATTTGTTCTAACATAAAACTCCTTATCTTCATAAAAGCAAGGGTCGGCTGATGCTTTACAAATAATTTTTAAAACCTTTTTGCCTAGAACATTATGCAAATTAAAATCTATTAATGGATAGAATTCAGCACCAATTTTTGAGTTTAATAAGTTTTTAAAATTCAACAGATAGTTATCATCTGATTTAAAATAATCATCTCCAACTCCAGTTACTTCTCCATTATCTGACACACCCACTAAAAGAATCCCTCCGTCAGCATTCAAAAACCCTACAATGTTTTTTAATGTCGATTTTTGAATTTCTTTATCTCTTTTATTCGTCCTTATGTTTTTTGAGAATGTTTGTTTAAATTCTATAGTCTTACCCTCTCCTTGCCTAATCACGCCTAATATTTCATCTTCGATTGTAATTTTTTTTAATGGGTTTAAAATCGAGTCGAATTGTTCTAAGATTACGTTTGCGTTTCGAGGATTCAGACTAAGTTCACTCTTCAATTCATCAATTGTCTGTTGTAATTCATTTAATTTTCTATTTGTATGAATTAAAATCTCTTGTTCATTAATTGTCGGAATTGCGACAATACATTTTTTGATTGATGATTTGTTTATACTTGGAATAAAGCTGTCTTTTGTTAAAGAACTAAGAGTCAGTTTGCCAATTTCTGATTTAAAGAATAAACTGAGATATGCTGCTTTAACGATACTTTCATTAAGAACTACTTGAAAAATATTCTGATGTTTTATCTTTATTTCACCAATATTAGATGTAGGTGCAGAAGTCCCTATTCTGGGTATATAGATAGAATTTGGTATATCTTCAAATTGCACTCTTGTTAGATTTATCTCCTTTGCAATTTCATTTAGTTCGTAACTCAAGTATTCTTTATATTGAGTTTGTAGATTCTCTATTTGCTTGTTTACTTTGAAGTTACTAAAAGATTTAAATAGTTCTTTCTCTATAAGTAACCCTTGTTCTAATTTTTTTGAGTTCTGATTTTGTACATAATTATCTAAAATTTCATCTATATTATCTTCACCTAGTTCTCCTATATAATATTTTTCGGATTTAACTTTCTCAATTCCAATTATCATTGGTCTAAAAGATGTTAAAGGATAAAGTAATTTTTCAGGTGGACTAAAAATTGCATTAATAAAAAAACTTCTATCTGCTAAATATTCAGTAAAAAGGATTCCTTGTGCTGACAAAATAATAGATGGTTCAACTAAATAAAATGCTCTGCCATTATCTGATAAATATCTTAATGAATCTATTATATCAGACCAATTTCGTGGAACTTTAATTTTAAACTCAGGACTAATTCGAACTCGATTTAACCCAAATGGTAAATCCCCAAAAATAAAATCATACTTTCCATTTAGTTCTTTTCTCCAATCTAGCCCGTTAACAATTGTTGAATATTCATCATTTTGAATTAATCCAAAATCTGAAATTTGAAGAACAAGTGAACTAGTTCCTTTTAATTTTTTTCGTAATAATTTGACGAAATTTTGGATAACTATTTTTGGCTCTGGCATTTTTTAATTATTGATGACAATAAGATTAACATATGAAGCGTAGCCACCGAATAAAAGCTATGGTTTCATGCATATTATTGGCAGTCTTTATTTTTTTCTCTTTGAGTTTGTTATATATTTTGTTTCTGAAAGTAGTGAGATAAAGTAATCTTCATTAAGAAGCTGAATTAATTCTTTGACTTTATTTTTATCTCTTGGGATTTTTAATTTATTGCCTTCTTCGTTTAGTTCTAAATCAATATCCATTTCTCTTGCTCTTTGATAGATTGTGCTTGAATCAACTGAATCAATTAAACCGTTCTGAACAATTAATCTTAATTTCTTTTTTATCGTTGAAGTTAAATCATCTCTAAAACCAATTGCATCCTCGAATTCAAAAGCATCATTTTCTACAAAAGCATCAACATCCTCTTGTGTAGCTACTTTCATAAATGAACCTTAGATTTAGAATCCTGTTAGCTAGAACAAAAGACTGGAAGTAAATCTTATTATCCTTAAATAGGACGTCCATTTTTGCTGGAATAGAAATACCTCTTTCATTATATCGTCCATAAACATCGTTTGAGAACCAAAGAGATAGCCCTCTATTTATTACTCTTCGTGTATCAAAGCTCTGAAATCCGATAAAATCATTTTCCGCATCATCAGATTTGGAAACTATTGCAGATATTTTTCCTTCATAATCGTTTATATCAAATATTTCTGCATCTAGAATATTCTCTAATGCAAGGGTAATTTCATTTGGCAATTCGTAATTTTCAATACTATAGACTTCATCAGAACTTGCCTTATAATCTCCTGAATAAATTATTTCTTCTTTTTCTGCCAACATTTTAATACTCTGATCTATAAATGCATTATTTATTTCTTGCTGAACATTAGCTTTCAATGGAATTCTTTGTAGACCCATTTCATCGTTATTTTTAATTAGCGCAAAAAGATTTATCATGTTTTAACTTTTATCAATTATCATATATTCGGTCAAAAGACCGACTTTTTCAATTTTTTTACTTTTTCTAAGGTTTCTCTTAGAAATCATTATATATGTTACACCACTCTTTAATTTAACCTCATAAAAATGGTATCCGAGAATACTCAATAATGGATTGAAATGATACGCATTTGACGTTGCAACTATAAAAAAGAATAAAGCTCCAATAAAAATAAGAACAGGTAAATTAAAATTATTCGTTACCTGACCTGCTAATGGCAGTAAGTAAACAAGCACAAATCCTAATGCTTCATTATCACTTGTTTTTATTTCATCTATTTCTATAGGTATAACTTCTAAATGTTTTTTTGCTTGAAAAATAATTAATCTGCAAAAAGAGGTTAAAATTATAGTTGTAATCAATAAACTTATACCAATATTCCAGTTGCACTTTAAGTTTTCTAACCATGACAATGAATTGTTGTAACTATTCACTTGACCTGTAAACCAATATGTCAATAATATTGGGGCAAGTGATGTTGCTACAAGTAATATTTTAGTTAGTCTATTAAGCACAATTTCTTTATTCTTGATTTAGGAAGAAAAGCCAATATTACCTCATTGGGTAGCTGACAAGTATTAGTTTGAGTCAGTTATAAACTACGCTGCCGCATTATCTCTACTATCACCCTCTGCTCGTTCACGAAATCGCTGAAAGACTTTATCCATTTTCTTAGTAAATTCCGCTCGACCATAAGATTCTGGTAAATGCTCTGATAGCACTTTAACAATAGCCGTTTTAACTTTCTCTCTTGTTTGTTTAGTTTTATGCCAGTCTACTACCAATACTCGACCTTTCTCCCCATCCAAATAGTCAAACAATTCAATAGCTGCTTTTTCTACACGTTTTCTTTCTGCTTTGGTTAATGTATCTTTCTTCAATAAATCGAAAATCTCTTTTTGTTCAGGTGTCATCCCCATACTCACTCGTTCCTCTTCTGATTTTGACATATCCCCCAAAATTTCACCGAGACCGTCCAATGCTTCTTGAAGACTAATACTGTCTGAGTTGTAGGAATCAATGATTTGTTCGTAGCGAATAACGAAATGTACGTAAGTACTATTACCTCTTAGCATTTGCCTCAGTTTGTACTGCAGCAACTCTCTTAAATCTGTAAAAGCAATGTGCTTATGTTTCTTTTCTTTGAATTCTTTTTTGAGTTCTTCTATATTGAATTTAGAAAGATCAAATCTATCGTATTCTTGAATGGTATATGCTTCGGTAGGTTCATTAGCAAGGTCTCCTTGGGATTGTACCGATTTATCTAAAAGGTCTGCCATTTTGCCTCTAGCCTCATCAAATGTTTGTTGATCTTGGTTACGATTGACTATGTTTTGAAGAAATTCAAAAACTTCTTTGGTATGTTTAATATTTACTCGCTGATATATTTCAGGACGGGCAGAATCATAGAGGGAGGTAAT
>CALIIP010000108.1 GCA_938018045.1 uncultured Flavobacteriaceae bacterium | reverse complement strand
CCGTTTATCTTACTCTGATAAAAATGGAAATGGAAGTATTCTTGTTAGTTCTAATCCGAATACAAATGAAATAGTAGAGGAAAACAACTATTATCCTTTCGGCTTAAAACATAAAGGGTATAATAACGTTATAAATGGAACGTCTAATAAATTTAAAGAATTTCAAGGACAGGAGTATACAGAAGATTTAGGTTTAAATACTCACGAATGGAAATATAGAATGAGTGACCCAGCAATTGGTAGATTCTGGCAAGTAGACCCATTAGCAGAAGATTATTATCATAACTCAACATATGCTTTTTCAGAAAATAGAGTAATTGATGCTGTTGAACTTGAAGGTCTTGAAGCTGCTCTTGTACGTAATATGGTAAATCCAGCTGTAAAACAACATGTTATGAGAGAGGAAACTAGAACTCCTGCTCAAATGAAAGCTGATAACGCGAAAGGGATGGCTAATCATAAGATGAGGAACAACTCTGCTCTTCGAAGACCTCCTTCTGAGAGAATGGGTACTCCCGAAGGTTCTAAATTTATAGTTGAAGGTGTTGTCGCTGGTGCTGAAATTGTTGGAGCAGTAGAAACAGGGGGTCTTATTTATAAAGGGTTACCAAAGATAGTAAAAGCACTTGGCAATTTATTTAAAAGTGGTGATGATGTGGTAACTGCTTCTCCAAATGTTCAAAAGGCTTTAAATACTTTAGATGAAATAGTTACTGATGGTGGTAATGTAAAGATGAATACTACTTCTGCTACACAAGAATTAAATATGACAGTTAAGAAGGGAGCAGAAAAATTAGATGTTAGAGTAGAAACTCATACTGTTCCAGTAAAACATGGAGGAAATGGAGTAACCCCACAGAGGCATATGAATGTTGATTTGTATCCAAAAAAGTCAAGTCCTCTACCAAATAAAGGACATGTAATTTTAGAGTAATTATGATAGTAGATACACAACAATTTTTTATAGATACCTTAAGGTTGATTCCTTTTGAAAATGCGACTATACTTATTCAATCACCACATGAAGAAGTTTTGTCTGTACTTGATAAAATGGAATTTAAAGAAGAAGGTAGTGCTTTTAAGTCCATACAATTAAACAGAAGAAATAGAGAGATTTTTATTTTTGAAATTGTTTATAATGGTATTGAAGAATATATGCAAAGTTTAGAGATAAGAATTGGTAATACTAAAGTATTTGAAGGATATGACGGTATGGAATATGGGATGTTTTCTAAAGATTTTATTTTACCTGAAGACTTTAAAGAAGAATACACACAAAAAGATATGTGTATGGTGTCGAAAGATTGGTAGTAATATGCTATAAGTATGAACTACAGAGTAGCATCTATTTGAAATATGCAATAAACTATGCAAATGTCTGTGTTCTTAGTTTTAATGAAGAAATCATTTAATAATGAATTAATTAGAGTTGTGGTTTTTACTTTTTACGGTATGAATGCAAAATTGTATGATAGGTTTGGAGTAAGTTGGAAAAATGTTTTTCTTCTAAAAGAATCTTAAAAAGATTAGTCTATTTTAATCATTTTTGTTTTAGAAATAATAGAGTCCATTATTGCATGAAAAATATAGGATTCCTTATTAATAGGGGAAATATCTATATTAATTTGTTTACCTATCAAACCTTCATCAGTAATATTAATAAACTCCAAATAAGTCAGAGTATATTGACAATTAGAGTTCCAATCAATTGAACATTTTATCAGTATATTTTCTTTTTCGTTTTTTTCGATTTGTATAGAATCTGTTCGAAATATAGACCAGTCTTTATAATCAGTATTTGCATATTTAAACGTTCCTGGAGCAACATCTATTTAAATCTACAACAAAACTACGCAAATGTTTGCGCTTTAAGTATCAACAAATAAGAGGCTTCTATTTTTAGTTAAATAGAAGTTTTTTAGTTGGAATGAAATTGCAGTTTAAAATATAAAGAAAAGAATAATTTATTCTACAAAATTAAGTTTCAAAACACTCACTATTAACATGTTAAATAAAGTTGGCATAGAGAATTAAAAATGAGTATTCTATATTAACAAAATTTTAATTATATTTGAGTATAAGTTTTCCTCGAAACTTAAAATTGCTAATCAATAAATCAAATTTTCTATGAAAAAACTTTTTCTGTTTTGCTATCTTTCTGCGTTTACATTTTCACAATTATTATTTTCACAAACAATATTACCGCCAGAGCTGCCCGAAGTTATTCCTCCTACCCCTACTGCTTATGAAATAACTAAATATGGTAATGTTCCAATAAATGAGTCTTCTGGTAGAATTTCAAAGAATATACCTCTTTATAATTACAAAGCAGGTAATTTAGAAATCCCTATTAGTATGTCTTATATAGGGAATGGAGTAAAGGTTGATCAATTACCAACTTGGACAGGAATCAACTGGTCATTAAGTGCAGGAGGTGTAATAACAAGAGTTGTAAAAGATAGGCCTGATGAAAGTATTTATACTACAAGAATTTTATATGATTGGGAGGACTTAACAAATTTAGATTTGCAAAATAACCAAGCGAATATAAATCAAATGCATAATATTGCTAATGGAGGTTCATATGATACTGAGATAGATGTTTTTAATTTTTCTTTTGGCGATTATTCTGGAAGTTTTTATTTAGGAGAAAAAGATATCAGTGGTAATTATGAATGTATTCAAACCAAACATGACTCCGAATTAAAAATTAATTTTTCAATTACTACGCCAGATGTTCAACAAGAGTTTCAAATTACAACTCCTGATGGAGTCATCTATTATTTTGGAAGTAGTATAGCTACTGAGCAAACTCGCACTGACCATTATGCTTCTGGTATTGTTCCAACAACTTCATATTATTTATACAAAATAGTACACCCTTTTGGCGATGCTATTTTTCTTACTTATGAAAATATAGCAGACAATTATACTTTAAGAATGTCACAATATCATTGGTTTACTAAAGTTCTACATAATATACCAGCCAATAGTAGTTTTTGTGATTATTATGGGGGTCAATCAGCAACAGATTACGGGCAGATATTTAATCAAATCTACAATGGTAAATATCTTAGTGAGATATCTTCCAATAGATCAAGTAAAAAAGTAGTGTTCAAAAAAACATCTGTCTCAAATAATATGAATTATAATAGGGTGTTAAATTCTATTGAAATTGAAGATAATTTGCATCCAACTACTGATGAAAATATTGTGTTTTCCTATATTTATCCAGGAACTATAAATAACTCTTCACGTTTTTTTCTTGAAAAAATTGAATTTAAAAACAATTTAGACAACCTTAAATATGATTATGATTTTGAATATAATGATCCTTTGAGTCTCCCAGGTAGAATGTCATTTAGTCAGGATTATTTGGGATATAATAATGGTGCTAGTAGTAATACAACCCTTTTACCTAAAGGCCAATCAGACTATTACTTCCCAGATTCTTCCCCAGGACCAGTTTTAGCAGATAGAAATCCAAATTTTAATGCTGCAATTAAGGGTAGTTTAAAAAAGATAAACTATCCTACAGGAGGTTTTACCGAAATAGAATACGAAGCACCTCAAAAAATGGTACAGGAGCGACATTTTTTAAAAGTTTTTTGTAGTCAATCTAATCTAATTCCAGACACAGAATTAACTGATGTGATAACTCTTGCAAAATTAGATCCAGTAAATGGAATTATTTCTGGCATATTTGAAGATCAAACAATAAGTGTAAATGTGAATGTCAATGCAAGTGGAAATATAAACCACCATTACGTTATTCGAGTTAAGGTAACCAACGAATCCTCTACTCCAAATGAAATTCAAGAACAATCCATGTTTTTAGAAACAGGAATTTATGATTATAATAGGAGTTTTGACTTTGATTTGTTAAAAGACAATATCTACAAAGTTGAGATGGTGTTAGAGCCAGACCCTAATAGCCAATCAATGCCTTCCCCAGTATATGTAACTGGATATTTAGATGCATTGACTGGTACAACAACTGATGATTGGCTTGGAATACGTGTTAAAAAAACTTTGGACTATACAGACTCTACAGCTACTCCAATTACCAAAAGATATTATTATAAAAAAATACAAAACTATATAAATCCTATTGAAGATCCTTATATTATTTTTCAACCTAATTTTATTACTTTTTCAACGCTTGTTGTTTGTTGTCCCGCTTCAGGTGGAGGCGGCCAAGCTCCTGATCCAATATTTTCATATACAGACACATATGTTAAAGCAACGCTTAACTCTTCTACTTCCAACCATTATTCTCCTTCTACTGATGGTCAAAATTATAAAAATGTAAGTATTAGTTATGGCGGAGATCATTTTGAAAATGGTGGTATCGAAAAACAATTTTCATTTCGCGGTAATCCACAAGCAAGAATCTATTCTGATGGTTCAACTCAAGGAGATGGTGCTTATATTAGTAATTTTTTAGAAAATGCAAGGGATAATAAAGGGATTTATGATGGGTATTTAACTAATCAGTCAACCTTTAAAAAACATGAAAGTGAATTGTTTTTAACAAATAAAGATGATTTAAATTATTTTATATCTACTAAAAATTCCAACCCAAATATCATAGTGAAAAAAGTTTATGAAGAATGTAATTTTGACCCTAATAATTTATCTATTAATAAATTATTGATAGCATCTTATAATACCTTTAGTTTACAAAAAAACTTATTATCTAAAAAGACGACTTCTTATATTGATCCTGTTCCAATAAGTAATTTGGACAATGCTTCAAACTATAAACAAATCACTAAAACTCAAGATTATGAGTATGATAGTTATGCAGGTTTAACAACTAAAATCACTACATCTACGAGTAATAGTGATAAAGTATTGGAAACTAGGAATTACTATGTAGATCAAATAGGTCAACTTTCAGGATTAACAGGAACTCAAATCACAGACTACACCTCACTAATCAATGGAAATCGTTTAACGAATGTTATCCAAAGTGAAAACTATCAAATAGATGGAACAAATACTTCAGAGTTACTTTCAACGCAACGAACATTATTTAAAAACTGGAATAGTGCAAGTCTAATACTTCCAGAGTATGTACAGACATCTATATTAAATAATTCTCTTGAGAATAGAATTCGTTTTTATGATTATTCTATTTATGGAGATTTATTAGAAGTCTCTAAAGAGAATGGCTCAAAAATCAGATATGTATATACCAACACATCTCAAGTTTCTCGTAAAATTGAAAACTATGATTCTAGCACAAATCAACCGGCATTTTCTTCAAATAGTGTAAGAACTCCTTGTTATTATCAAAACGAACATCCAAACTCATTTGTAACCTTATTTAACTATAAGAATGGTACAAACCTTATTGAGACTATAGAAGATAGTAGATGTAGAAAAATTTACTACCATTACGATGAGTTTAACAGATTGAAGTTTGTGAAAGACCATGATGGAAAGATTTTAAGTGAAAACGAATATAACTATAAAAACTAATCGCTATGAAAAAGATATTATTTTTACTATTTGCGTTGCCATTAGTTGTTATGGCTCAAAGTACAGACCAAAATTTTGTTAAATCAACAACTTATAAAGAAGAATTTACAGAAACAACAATTGGAACTGCAACAGATGCTGAGAAAATAGAGGCAGTCACTTATTTTGATGGTTTAGGAAGACCTATACAATCAGTTAGTCAACGTGCAGGAGGTAATAATCAAGATATTATTACGCATATTGAATATGACGCTTTTGGAAGGCAAACAAAAGAAAATCTTCCATATGCAACTAGTACAAATACTGATGGTTTTTATGTACCAACTGCGTATGTTGATTTAGGAATTTTTTATGAAACTAAATTTCCAAGTGAATGGGGAACCAATACTCCAAACCCATATTCAGAAAAACTTATTGAAAACTCTCCATTAAGTAGAGTTTTAGAGCAAGCTGCACCTGGAGAAGCTTGGAAATTAGCAAATAACAATACCATTAAATT
>CALIIP010000107.1 GCA_938018045.1 uncultured Flavobacteriaceae bacterium | reverse complement strand
ATGAGATTCGCGAAGGCGATGAAGTTGAATTCGATCTAACCCAAGGAAAAAAAGGATTAAACGCGGTTGACGTAAGAGTTATAGAATAATACGCTTAAAACTTTAAATGTAAGCCCCATCAGCAATGATGGGGCTTTTTTTATTCAATTCAATTAGATGGCAACAAGCTCTAGGCTTTTTGGCTGAACAACCTCCCAATCAAAGATGTCAATATCTTTAGCAGAATTAGTTGTAATCATATATTCTTGCTGTGCCTTAAAATGTAAAATTTCTAGAGGAGTAGTAGCAGCGTTTATCTTAGCCATATCAACCGCTAATTCTCGAGATAGTAGTCTACCAAAAGCATGATGACGGTAGAAAATTAGTTTATTTAATAATATGGTTACGCCTTCAATATTAAAGAGAACTTTTAAAAGTAACTTATTGTGTTTTTTTACATAGGTGTAATTCATTTTACAAGATCTGCAGCGAACTACTAAAAGCTGCTTTTTATAGTCCCACAGTTGCATTTCTCGTTCGTTACAATTTTTACAACTTGTCATTTGCTGTCCAAAATCATTAAGATTTAGTTGTAAAATTTTAAACTGTGTGATCAGCTTTTTGTTTTTTTGCAACCAATTTTTTTGTTCTTGGAACGCAAAAACGAAGTACCAACATAAAAATAGGAAAACAGAAAATAACAACGATATAAGCAGCAATGGCCAAACATCGGAAATAAAAGATATGACGGAGTAAGACTCCGGTGAAGGGAACAACAGTAGTTGCAACATATAGGGGGAATGTTTTGTTACGCAAACAAGGTAAAAAATAATTTGGAATTAATCACAGGGATAATTGAAGGAATTTAATAAGATTATCTTATCATAATGTTACATTGGATGAAATCACTTGTTATTGCTCTGTTCAAGGAATACGCGAAAGTTAAATTGTTATATATTCAAAAATTTAAGAGTTAATTGTTGTGAAAATTATTTTTTTAACAAAAAATTAGTAATTTCATTGCAAATATTAAAAACCTATACCAAATATGAAAAATGCATTTTTAAAGCGCATGACACTTAGTGTTAGCGCAGGAGTCTTATTGTTTTCATGTACGAATGATCCTCAGATCCAAGATGAAAAAATTGATCTCCAAAACGTTCTCCCAGAATCTACTGAAGCCGTACTTTACAATCAAGGTAGTTATGAGATCGAAGGATCTTATATTGTAGTCTTCGATAGAAAAGTTACAGGTAATCTAAGTTCTAAAGCTAGTGGCAATTATCAAAAAGCGACAGAAGAAGTTCGAGCCATTGCCGCCAAAATTTTAGATAATGTACAACTAAAAGGCGAAGTTATTGATCATGTCTACAGTAAGACTATGCTTGGCGTTGCGGCGCGATTGACTGAAGATCAAGTCTCCAAAATAACAAAAGACGCACGGGTTGCTTATATAGAGAAAGATCAAATGTTTACACTTGCTCCGCCTCCGGGAAGAGGAAATCCAGGTGGAGGAGGAGACGGTGGTGGATCAGATCCACAAGAAACACCTTGGGGTATAAATAGAGTAAATGGCGGAGCAACTTATAATGGTACAGGTGTTGCTTGGATTATTGATAGTGGTATTCAAGCCGATCATGCTGATTTGAATGTAGATGTAAGTAGAGGTTTTAATGCTTTTACAAGAGGTAAAGATTCAGATCTTGCCAATGATGGAAACGGACACGGAACTCACGTTGCAGGCACCGTTGCTGCCATTAATAATAGTATTGGTGTTGTTGGTGTTGCTGCGGGTGCAACCGTAATACCTGTGAAAGTACTAAGTGGTCGTGGTAGCGGATCTAATTCTGGAGTAATTGCCGGTGTAGATCACGTTGCAGCAAATGGTTCTGCAGGCGATGTAGCGAACATGAGTCTTGGCGGAGGT
Source organism: uncultured Flavobacteriaceae bacterium (assembly GCA_938018045.1). Taxonomy (GTDB): domain Bacteria; phylum Bacteroidota; class Bacteroidia; order Flavobacteriales; family Flavobacteriaceae; genus Urechidicola. Next base: position 11,085 of record CALIIP010000107.1, on the reverse strand, counting down.
TTTTCGCAAGCGCTAAACGATGCAGTTATTAACGCATCTACAGTTGTGAAGTTTGCTTTGGCTGCTGGTAACGAAAGTACAAGTGCAACTACGAAGTCTCCTGCATCTGCTAATGGAGCTAATATATATACGATTTCTGCCATGTCACAAGGAGATAATTGGGCATCATTTTCAAACTTTGACAACCCTCCAATTGAATTCTGTGAGCCTGGTGTAGCTATTAAATCTACTTGGAATGATGGTGGTTATAACACGATTAGTGGTACTTCAATGGCTTCACCACATGCTGCTGGATTGTTACTTTGGGGTAATATTTCGGCTGATGGAGCGGTAAATGGTGACCCTGATAGTTCTGCTGATCCAATTGGTGTGAACTAAGCGATAGAAATAAAATTTTGAATTTAGAGGAGATCTTAGGATCTCCTTTTATTTTGTATAATTTTTTTTTCCTTTGAGGTAGTATTTAGATCAAATAGTTGCCGTTTGTCGTGATGAATTGGTAGTTAGTCTATCTATTAAATTATTCTAATATATTACGAAGTCAATGATAAGGTGTTCAATACTTTTGAATACTATTAACTATAAATCTTAAATACTATGTTAGATCAATTAAAAAAATTGGCAATTGAAAAATTACAAGAAACAATGGGTTCAAATTCATTGAACGCTGAAGCAACCAACGGAGCAGCAGAAGAAGGTGCTTCTTCACTTATTGACGGACTTATGGAGAAAGTAGGGGCTGGGGATTTAAGTTCTTTAACAAGCTTATTTTCTAATGATGGAAATGCTACTGAAGATAGCGGTATTGTTCAAAACTTAAAGGGTAAATTATCTGAAATACTACAGAGCAAAGGAATGGATGCTAGTGAAGCTGAGGCTGAAGCGAGTAACGTAGCACCCGGACTTGTAGATAGTTTAAAAGAGAAATTTTTATCAAGTGAAGAAGGTGATTCTATGTTTAGCTTAGATAATCTTAGTAGCTTGGTAGGCGGCGATGCTGGTAATTTATTAGATAAAGCAAAGAGTCTTTTCAAATAGAGATTGACTAATTCAATAGTAAAACCGTTCAGTAATGAGCGGTTTTTTTGTTTTCAGATTGGAAGCTGAATTACAATTCCAGCTTTTGAAGACCTTCTTCATTGCTAAAATTTATGTTATATCATCTGATGCGGTGTAAATAGAACTATCTGCTGTAGTTATACTCGTTTCTTGTTAGCCAAGTATCTGTACCATCGAATTTCACTTCTTTTCGAATAATGAGGGTAGTTTTTCCAATAATGTAGACGTTTTTTATGAGGGCTTTTTTATCATCGTCTTTTCCCAGGTATTCGGTGATGATTTGCTTTTGTTCATTGGGTAGTTGTTCGATTGAAGTTATGGGTTCTTTATTGACTTTTGTACCGTCTTTAGCTAGTTTAATCATGCCTTTGCTATTTGCACTAGGTTCTTTAGGATAGCTAGTAACTAAGGCTAATTGATACTGATTTTTACCTTTTTTAACTTCTAATTCTGCTGGCATACTAAAGGGTGTTCCATTACTGTAATTTGTATAGGTGAGCGTGCCTGTCCATTTGCCTAAAAGCACATTCATTTCTTCTGGAGCAATCGTGTTTTGTGCGGTAGTTATTGAAGTTACGCATATAGTTAATAGAATTAGGCTAGTCTTTAAAATATTTTTCATTTTGCTGTTCTTTATAACATAAAGATAAATACATTTTGATATTGTTACACGCGAGCTTTTTAAATCATCCTGCGGATGAATTAAAAAGTCGGCGAGACGTAGCGCTGGAATTATGGGTTAGTATGTTATTTTATTTTTAAAGTTTAGGAATGCGAGCTTTTTAAATCATCCTGCGGATGAATTAAAAAGTCGGCGAGACGTAGCGCTGGAATTATGGGTTAGAATGTTGTTTAAATTTTAAAGTTTAGGAATGCGAGATTTTAAAATTATCCTATGGATTATGGTATACGGTAACTGACACTACTAATTTTAGGAAAAGATTACCATTTGTAGCATACTAAAGCGTTGGATAATCGGTTTTAAGAGTAACTACATGAAAAAGCACCGTAACTTCTTAATTTTCTACAGCCTTTGGTTAACAGCGATTTTCGCCTTATTGACGATTTTTGATACGCCTCAAGAAAAGAAATTACCGACAACGAATCAAAGTACAATTTGTGAAGCAACTTCAGGTGTTACTAGGTCTGAAGAATCTAATAAATATCAGCGTAAGACCTGTTGTAAGTCAGTACAAGGGCATACTGCTAGTATTCTACAATAGTTTTATTTATTATTCTGTGGATGATTTAAAAAGTCGGCGAGATGTAGCATTTGAAATTCTATTTTACATAATATAAATTATAGTACAAATGTTCATTATACTGTTTAAGCTATTGTTTCCATTTGATAGCTATAATGTAGTATTATGTAAAATATCCCAGAAGCATTCGTTTTCATAAGAATATTTAGAACTTGGGTCATTAAACTATTAAGCGGTTTGCTTCGCAGAGTTTTTAAAACATTATGTATCTATAATTAGTCGTTATGTAAAATAGCCGCTACCAAGCGCTCGATTGTTTTATAAAATCAAATTGCTCTGGCAATTTATTTTACACACAATTATCCAACGCTTGCCAACGCCAAAATAAAAGCTAACCTTTTTGCTCATATTAAAAATCGCGTATTCGACAAAATGTACGTAATAAAAAATTTTAGACGATTCTCGTAAGCTTGCCACAAGAGTATAAAATTTTCCCTTGCTCAAATCCTTGCTTAAAAATTTCTATACACTTGTTAACTGTAGAACTTCAATTAATCTTTTTTTTATCTTTCATTATCTTTTGTCTTGAAACAAAAGAAACAAAAATTCAAGGCTGCATATAATTTTGGAAACAATTAACGGCTCATTCGCTATATTTTAGGAAACATTGTAACTCGTTAACATTGCTTTGAAATCCTTGTATAATTGAAACTCTTAAGAAACTGTATTCTAAACCCCTAAAATATGGACGCTCATTTCTCCTATTGTTTTACCCAAAATTTTATGAGGCCAAGTTGAAATCGAGATTAACTTTTACATAGTTTCACAAAACTATACTTTTTTAATTGTTACCATAGATTAAATATTTTCCTAATTCTTGAGCAAGTTTATGACCTGTATTGTTATTTGTAAATACCACAAATCCCATTTTTTTTTCAGTATATAATACAAATTCAGATTGAAAATTACCATTGTTACCACCATGCATAATGGCCTTTCCAAAAGGAGTGTCTTGTACAAAAAAGCCTAGACTGGTTCCTACATTCCAATAATGACTATCTGGTGAGTCAAAGTCGGTGGTAAAAGCTAATCTTTTTTCAAGTTGCTGGTACATCTTTTCTGAAAGACCTTTTTTATTACTCAAAGCAACTATAAACTGTGCAAAAGCTTTTGCTTCACTTAAAAGACTGTATGCAACTCCTGCTCTATAAGGCAATCCGTAAAATGTTGGTCGTCCATCAGCATAATGTCCTCTAGCTTGAGTTATTATTCCATTATCATGAAAATACATTTCTGGCATGTCTAGCGCTTCAATAACCTCTTCTTTTAAAAGTTTATTTAAGTCTTTTTTACTTATAGCTTCTACAACTCTACCAAGATACTCAAAAGCTTCTCCAGAGTATTGATATTTGTCTCCTGGTGTAAATAACAAATCGGTTTTTTTACCAGACAAATGTCCTTCGGGTCCTCCCCAAGCCCAATTAGGTAAACCGCTTTGATGCGATAATATTAGTCTTGCAGTTAACAATTTATAGTCCTTATTATGTTTAATGTTTTCAAATTCTAAATACTGGTATAGTGGTTTGTCTAAATTAATGATTCCCTTTTCTACAAGTCGAAGTACAATAAATGCGAATACACTTTTAGTTACTGATGCTGCTTGAAATAATGTAGATTCTTCAACTGGATTTTGCGTTAATAAATTTTCAACTCCAAAATGATTATAGTAAACCATTTTACCATCTTTTAATAAGGCAACTGAAGCTCCTGGAATATTATAATAAGTGCAAATTGTTGAAATGAAATTATCAATTTTTTGACTTTTTGAAGAATCATAATGAAGTAAGACACCTTCATCTTCATAAAGATAATATGGAATCTTATATGTAGGTATTTTAAAAGTACCTAAATCAATACTTTTATGCTGTTCAATAACAAATTCTTTTTTATAAGCATCATCTATTCTTGATTGATTATTTGTACCACTATCTAGAGCAGGCGAAGCTATTTTATAGGCAGATTGAATGGCATAATTACCAAAGGGCAATGTTATTGAAAATTCTCCAATAGAATCTACTTCTGTAGTTATCCAAAATTCTGGGTGATGTAAAGATTTTATTTTAACTACATCAGGCAATGGATCTTTGATATTTTCTTCCCAAGTAACTTTTCCTTTAATTTTTCCGTAAGCTTTATCATTTTCTTTTAGAAACACCGCATCACCAAGTTGACCAGAGCGATAGTGTTTTTCTCCACCTTTTCCCCAAGTAACATATTTTGAGGTATCATTTTTATCTATATCGCAGACCATAACATCTAATCCTATAGATCGATAGGCTTGAATACCTTCTTTCAATAAAATTTTGCCTTCATAATATCTTTTATGCCCTTTCTTTTTAAGTTTCCAAACAATACTAGATTCTTCAACAAACTGGTGACTTTTATCGGCCTGTATTAATTGAACTCCATCTTCATTTAAAATAATCATTGATGCCGTTGCTGCTCTCTCGGAATGTTGTGGATTGATATATAAGATAAGGTTATCCTTTCTGAACCAAGGTTGTGATTTATCAAAAACATAATCATTGTCTGTTACCTTTGCTATAAAATAAAAAGCATGCTCTGTTTCATTATAGCCTAATTGAAATTCTGCTTCAAAATCCTTTGCCTTAATGTTTTTTGCTAAACCATTAAGTAATGAAACCATTTTAATGTTATTCCAATCTGCAAAATCACCATCTATATTGATGTTTTCAACAGGATATGCAAAAATGACCTTACCATTATTTGCTTGAATAGAAAGTGTGAACATAAATAGAACACACCAAATAGAATTTTGTAATTTCTTCATCTAATTTTTATTTAAAATAACGTCTCCACTTGTTGTTTTGAAGAATAAGTCAACATTGCCAGAACCAATTTTTACAGGCGATTTTAATGTTTCCATTGATGTCTTATGCACTTTTTTATAAAGACTAATTGCATCAAAATCTGTACGTAGTTCTCCATCTTTGATTTCATAGGTAACTTTAGCATTTAAGTCTTCATTGTAGTTTACATTAATACTTCCGCTAGTTGTAACATACGATGAAGATGCTGTAGGATTCTTAACATAAGTAGCTGTGATGCCTCCACTAATAGTATAAGCGTCTGTTGTTCCAGATACATCTTCTAAATAAATAGCACCACTAATATGTTTTACAGATAGTTGATTTCCAGTAACATTTTTTACTTTGATATCTCCACCATTTATTGTACTTAATTTGAGATTTGTATTAAACGGAACCTTTATAGTATAATGCAATTGAAATTTATATGAAAAACAAGATGCATCATCACAATTATTTTTATAAGAAAACGTATTTGTGGTATCAAAATTTGAATATGGAGAATCTAAATACAAGTATTTTTCATTATCAATTTCTATTGTTTTGACATTAGTTTCTTCTATGCCTCGTTTTAATTCTTCATCAGTATCTGCAGTAATAACTTTTTCTATTTCAACTTGTATCGTAGTACCATTATAACCTTGAACCTGTATTGCTCCTGTTACATTATCTATAGATAATAAGTTTTTTGAAGTAGAATTACTAAAGGATATTTTTTTAGTAATTACCTCTCTATGCACCTTATTACTATTTGGTTTTTCTGTTAGAAGCAAATTTTCATTTGTTGGAACATACGTAGCGTTTAAACTTGTTGTTGAAAAGGCTATTATTGGAATTAACAATAGATATTTCCAGCTTGATTTTGCTGAAGATTTTTTTAAATTCATCATAATTATTCGTTTTTGTAAGATGGATTGATTGTAATTTGTTGTTATATTTAATGGGTATTGCGGAGCTGAAACCTTTAATAAATTCATTTGATAACTTTCAGAATTCACATTATTATTTATTATTTCATTATCTGTATAAAATTCTAAATTGTTTTCTATTGCATTTCTTAAACACCACATAAATGGGTTGAACCAAAAAATGATGATTCCAAGTTCAGCTATCAATTTATCAATAAAATGAGCTTCTGAAATATGTATTTTTTCATGAGTAATTATTTGTTCATAGGTTTTGTTATCATAAAGTGCAGGATTTATAAAAACCCATTTATAAAATGAAAATGGTGGCTTATTTCCTGTTAACTCAAAGATTTTACAATTCCCATCTTGGATATATTCTAATTTTCTTTTTCTATGGAATAATGAACTTAACTGTATTAAAAAAGTCACAGAGAAGATTACTATGCCGATCATGTATATATACCAGACGATTTCAATAATAGTAAGACTTGTTAAACCACTCTTTTCATCAATAGTAATTTCTTTAGATTCATTTCTTAATGTATTTAAAGCATATACTTTTGTATTATTAATTATCTGTTCGGTTATGACTTCAATATTATTAGAGTTTATAGACCATGCTTGTGGAATTTTAATAAATGGTAAAGTAATTGAGATAAGAATAATACCAACTAATAGCCATCTATTCAATTTATAAAAGGTTTCTCTTCGTAATAACAACCAGTAAAAAATAAAAAATACTGAAAGAAATATGCTGCTATGTATTATATATGGCATCACTTTTTTTGTTTTTTAATTTGATTAAGAATTTTTTGTAATTCAGCTTCACTTATTTTTTCCTCTTTGGCAAAAAAGGAAATCATTTTTGAATATGAATTGTCAAAATACTTCCCCAAAACATCATTTACTACTGTTTTCTGATACTCTACTTTTGAAATTATTGGAAAATATCTATGGGTTTTCCCAAAAGATTCGTGCGATATAAACCCTTTTTCTGCTAATATTCTAATCATTGTAGAAACAGAATTATAATGAGGTTTAGGTTCTGGTAGTTTATCAACAACTTCTTTAACAAAGGCTTTTTCTAATTCCCAAAAAACCTGCATTATTTGTTCCTCTCTTTTTGCTAATTTTTGCATAATCAATATTTGATACAGCAAACATACAACTAATCTATTAGTTGCACAACTAATAGATTAGTTTTAAAGTCATTTCACACACATTCTACTTCTCTCCTACGTCGTTTAGTAAAAAGAGTGTTCCATTAAAATTGTAGAAGAAACTTTTAGAATAAATTTTTTCAATAAACTGTAGTAAAAACTTTCGCTTTTAACCAAAGCTCAAGTTACATAACGCAGAACATTATAGAACAAAAACAACACTTTGTAGTTTATAGGGAAATCTCGTTTGTTAGCTATAATGATATTATGTAAAATATCCCTGAAGCTATGAGAATTGATTAAAACTCACAACAGGGTCATCAACTCTTTTTTAAGCGGTGTCTGCGACTTTGCCAACGCTTCAACTCGCTGTTAAATACATTTATCCCGTCATTTGTACCATAATTTGTCGTTATGTAAAATTGCCGCTAGCCAATCGCTCGATTGCTTTTTAAATTTTAAAATGCTGAAAAACGCATTTTAAATTTAAACACAATTTATCAGCGCTTGCCAACGCCAAAAAAAGCAAAACTTTTAGTTTCTTTTGAAATTTGCGATTTATGAGGAACTGCCGCATAACGAAAGACATTATATCAAATAGCGATAAGCTTTTTTTAATTAAAGTAAAATCCTAGTTTATGAATCTATTCTATACGCCAAAACTCTAAAGAATGAGTTTCTCTAGAGTTTTTGAAGTATTTCTGCTATTGTTTTTTCCTGCAAAAAATTACTATAATTTTTTTCAAAAATTCTCATGAGCTTACTGCAGGAAAAAAAACTCATACTAGGGTTTAATATTCTGGTTTACCCTAAATAGATTTTCGGGATCGTACGAATTTTTAATTTGAACCAATCTATCATAGTTATGCTTATAGCTTGCTTTAATTCGATCTTGACCTTCTTCCATCATAAAATTTGAATACGCTCCACCAGCAGAATAAGGATGCAATGCTTCTTGATATGCCTTACACCATTCGGTAATTTTGGCTGTGTTTTTTGAGTCGGGGTCCACACCAATATATACACCAGCATATTTAGCATCTCTGTATGCCCAAGGCGTATCTTCTTCCCCTACGCGACTTGCAGCACCACTTAATGGATATAGATGCATTTGAGATAAGGGTGTCGGAATGCTAGAACCAAACTTAAGATGTTCTGCACGGACTTTAGGCCCCAATTCATTAAAAAAGTCAGCTCTCCAGTACCATTGTAAACCCGGAGGTAAAAGACCATCGAACATACTTTGCAGGCTTGGATAAGGCATTTCACCAACATGTGCAAAAACAGGATTTAGATCTAGTACTGGCTTAAATAGTTGTTCAAACATATCTGGGTTACCTACATAACACCAAACAATAGCACAGAATTTCTTATGGTGTAAATGTTCAGGGAATGGCGATTCAGGAATGACCATTGTAGCAATAAATCCGTTTAAATCTTCTGAAACTTCATGAATAAAAGTATCGTACCATGCCATAATTTCTTCTACCCGTTCAATAGGCCATAGAGTCGGCCCGCCTATAACCATTTTAACAGGATGGGCTTGAAAAGTAAATGAGGTAACTATTCCGAAATTACCACCTCCGCCTCGAATGGCCCAAAACAAGTCTGTATTTTTAGTAGCATTTACGGTTACCAAAGTACCATCTGCCAATACCATTTCAGCTTCTAAAAGGTTATCTATTGTAAGGCCATATTTACGGGTTAAATAACCAACACCACCCCCAAGTGTCAGACCCCCTACTCCGGTTGTTGAAATCATTCCCGATGGTATGGCTAAGCCATATTCATGCGTTGCGGTATCCACTTCATTCCAAATATTTCCACCGCCGACTTTTACGATATTAGTTTCCGTATCGACTTCTACGAATTTTATACCAGATAAATCAATGACTAAACCGTCTTCACATAAGCCCAAACCGGCACCATTATGTCCACCACCTCTGACTGCAACCAATAGATTATGTTCTCTTCCGAAATTTACAGAGGCAACAACATCTGCCACAGTTTCGCACATGGCGAATAAACCAGGTCGTTTATCAATCATTGCGTTGTATACTTTGCGTGTTTCATCGTAGTTAGTATCTGTAGGCAAAATAATACCGCCATTTAATTTCGATGCAAAGGTTTTTATACTATCGGAGGTTAAATCTTTTACTGACTTTTTCATATTTCAAGATATTGATTTAATTATAAATAGGTTAGTTAATCCATTTTTAAAGGAGCATGATGTTCGTGAACCATTTTCCATCCGTCAGGCGTATTGACAAAAAGCAGGGTAATTTGGTCATTGACAATTACAAGGTCTTCTCCGAATTTCAAATGAAAATCAGAATGGAAAGTCAAATTGGCCACCTCACCATAAACGGCGATTTGTAAATCTTTTGCATCGAACTTTACTACTTCGGTAACTGAACCAAAAACATTACGCTCATGTGCTTCGTTCGCAACATCACCATTGCGCGGTTCTCCATTTTTAAATTCAGTAAATTTTGGACCGTAGGCATGAAAAGAAATTAGTTTATCTAAGTCTTTGTCTTTAATACTTTGAGCAATTGCTCCAAAAGTTTCAAGTACCTCCTGTTTTGCCTCAGGGAATTCATCATTTATCAGATCGGTATTCATTTCTTGGACTTCAAAACTAGTTGTGAATCCTGTTAATACGATTCCGAAAATCATTAGTACTGCTGCAAATCTTAATTTAGTTTTCATAATTATATATTTAAAAGGTTTATACTAATTCACTAGAATGCCTCTCCGATATGCACAGGACTATTACATCCGTACTTCGGAACAAACATGTATTTAAATCTTTTTGGATTTACTAAAGCTTGGTTTACCTAGTAGGTAAAGGGGAAAGTTTGAAAAGCGATGGCTTTCGTTTAAGAAGCTGTAAGCTATTATGAATTTATTGGAGAATGATGTTCGTGAACCATTTTCCATCCATCGAGCGTATTGACAAAAAGCAGGGTAATTTGGTCATTGACTATTACAAGGTCTTCTCCGAACTTCAAATGAAAATCAGAATGAAATGTCAGATTGGCCACCTCACCATAAACGGCAATTTTTAAATCTTTTGCATCGAACTTCACTACTTCGGTAACTGAACCAAAAACATTACGCTCATGTGCTTCGTTCGCAACATCACCATTTCGCGGTTCTCCATTCTTGAATTCGGTAAACTTTGAACCGTAGGCATGAAAGGATATTAGTTTGTCTAAATCCTTGTCCTTGATACTTTGGGCAATGGCACCAAAGGTTTCTAGTACTTCTTGTTCGGCCTCTGGAAATTCATCTATTACCAGATCAGCTTTGATTTCTGGCGAATAAACTTTTTCTTCACATCCTGTAAGCAACATTCCAAAAGCCATGATGCCTATTACTGTTAATTTTGTCTTCATAATTGCATGTATTTAATTTGTTCTTGACAAAAGTAGAATGGAATTATTTTCTATAATTCTACGTTTAGACCAAAAAAACACACTTTTAGACCAGGAGAAATTTAAAATGTAACTTGTTGTAATACAGTATTTTATTATTATATCTTGAAGTTGGAAGGTAGAATTTCATACTTTTTGTAGAAGCATTTAGAAAAATAAGCAGGACTACTAAACCCAGTTTGATAGGCAATTTCAGAAATATTATCGTTTTGTTTTTCTAATAATTCTAATGCTTTATTCAAACGATAATCCCGTAAAAATATATTTGGTGATTTGCCCACCAAATTCATCATGGTTCTGTATAGTTTAGATTTGCTATACCCTAAATTATCTTCAAAATCATTAACCCCGATTGTAGTTTGCGACCATATGCTTTCTGTATACGTCATTAATTGGGTCATAAATTCTTCATCCTTAGTATTTAGAAC
>CALIIP010000106.1 GCA_938018045.1 uncultured Flavobacteriaceae bacterium | reverse complement strand
ATTACTTGACTGATGGGAGTGGTTGGCTTCCCGAAATGCCTTTAGTCTCAAAAAATATAGAAATCAGTTATTATAGAGATGATTTCTTAGGTGATTATTCATTGAATATTAAAATTGAAATACCAATTGATGAAAGTATTGATTCTTTAAAGTATCCAGAATGGGAAAAAAATGAAGAAAATAAATACGTGTTTTCAAAAGGTTCTAATTAAAAATTAATCACAACAAAGAACTGAGCTAAACCAAAATTCAAATAAAGGATAATTAAAATAGCAATAAATATGATAAAACCTCCAGTAACCCTTGCGCTTTTTATAAATGGAATACTTCTAGTAATGTATTTCATTTTAAAAAGGAATGGAGAAAAGGGTAGTTTTTACTGGGCACCAATTGTTAATCCGATAATGCTTTTCCGACTTGCCAAGCGAACAAAAAATATCGGATTAAAGTTGGTATATCTTGTTATGGTTTTTTCAATACCAATTTTAGTAGTTTTATTTGTCAAGGCTGCTTACAAGGAAATGTCTCATTTAGTAAACTAAAGTTCAAATAAAGGATGAGAACATTTTTTGCTCTATTGTTAAGCGGATTAATAGTTGCAATCCCAACTGCAATTATTTTTTATGTTTTCTCATATGTCATTGTTGAATTATTTGGTGGTGAAATGTATGTTGTAATTTTGTTTACTATAGCAGCGTTTTTTGTTTTAGCAAAAGTCTTAAAAGTTTATAGAAGAATTAAGGATTGGAATTCTTAACTAAAGTTCAAAAAAACGATTGATAAATATATGATTTCAAACGCTTTGCTTAAGCAAAAATTAAATACAACCATTTGAAAAAGACACCTGTTAAATATATTTTTTACGCTTTATTATTGTTTTGTATTAGTTGTTCATCTCAATCAGAATGCGAAAAATTTAAAACTGGAAAGTATAAAATAAATGATCTTGAACTAAAACACGAATCTGTAATTGAAAGAACTGAATTCCATCAAATTGAACGTAGCATAACAACAGGTACAGAGTCAAAATATGAAGTAAGTTGGCTTAATGATTGTGAATACACCCTCAAGCTTTTAAGTGGCTCAGAAGATTTAACCAAGGTTTTTAAGGACAAATTGCTTAGAGTGAAAGTAATTCCAATTAATGAAGATCAGTACGAATTAGAGGCAAGTTTTGAAGGAGGTCCAATTGGCAGACAAAAGATGGTGCGTGTAAAATGAAAAACCCAGACGGAACAAAACCTCTTTTGAAAAATATAAGTTCAAATAAACGATGTCTTTAACAACAGAATTTAATACCTGGATTCAAAGTATAAACGATTTAGAAAAACCAAATCCAGAAATAATTGCGTTCAATTTTGGGTTACTTGAAAGAAATAATGGATATACATTTTATTTAATTGGTTCACTTAAATTTGATTCGGAAGATGATGATTGGGCTTGTATTGTTGATTATGAACCCAAGCAAAAGTATTTAGATTTTCCATTGGAAGCTATTAAAGGGAAAGACTGGAATCAAGTATTAGAAGTTGCCGAAAATTTGCTTTTAAATTATATGAAATCAGATGAATTTGAACATTCCATATTTCATAAGGCGGTTGCTATAACAACTGGATTCGATGATGGGGACTTGATTCGAATAAAGTAATAAAATAAAGGATGACTAAAAACTATCTTAATTCAGTTAGGAGTTTCAATTACGGTCTAATAGTTCTCGGACTAATTCTTGCCTATGGAATTTTAGTTCAATTTTTAAAACCTACCCAATCTATTTTCTCTGAAATATTGAATTTAGTTTTTGTGATTGCCTTTATTACGTGTTCAATAATCGGTGTAAAGTATTCTTTTAAGGGCAGAAAAGAACCAAACTCGGTGAAGAAAATTATTGGAATTATCCTAAATTCCTTAATATTAGTAATTGTCATTCTTAGTTTGGGGATATTCATTTATGATGTTTTTCAACTTTTGAATGCTGGTACAAAGTTCAAATAAAGGATGAGTGAAAAAATACAAATTGTAAATGGTTACAAGATTTACGAAAATCTAGAGCATATAAGGATGCGACCTCTTGTAGTTTTGACGTCGAAATCAATTACTGCGTTAGAAAATTATCTTTGGGGATATTGGATATATGCTAATAAAAATTATAACGGTGACCAATTGTATAATGAAGGAGAGCCAGATTTTAATGAATTTAAATGGTGGATAAACGGACAACCAAATATTCCATTATCCACGGGTCCAAGATTTTATAAATTACTACTTGAAGAATGTGAAAACGATGAAGAAAAAGCTTTTGACTTATTCTTTTCGAAACTAGATGAATTTAAACGATTAAAAAAGAAGGGCTAGAAAGATTACAATTGCCAAAGTTCAAATAAAGGATGATTATACTTGAATTTTTAGGCAAAGTATTCGTTGAGATTATCTTTGATGGAATCATTCTTGGGTTTTTCAAAATGATTGGAAAAGGAATTAATTTTGTAAAACAAAAGTTCAAATAAAGGATAAAATGAATAAAGCCTTATTGGTAATTGATATGCAGAAGGGTTCTTTTACGGAGGTGACCCCTAGATATGATACCGAGGG